>JARXKR010000008.1:10406-12971 GCA_030271565.1 Pseudomonadota bacterium | reverse complement strand
CGGTGCGACGCCAATGCAAGTCTACACAATCTACGCGCCCGCCCATCACGCGCCCGGCAAGGTGCAGGCAACGGCGGCAGCCGCCGAGGCCGACAAGAACGACGACCCGGCCGCTTGGTCAGTGCAACCAAAACAGGCATCCGACGACAAGCACGGGTGACCCGATGGCAGCTGGGAGAACGGACTGAGGAGCCTATTGCATCTAAAGAAGGACTTCCGAATAGGGACATGTTAACCTCCCGACAAGCAAGGCGCTTAACGGAGTGGGAAATTGTCTTCCTTTGTCGATTCATCTGCGTTCCCTGCGAATCAGCCCGCAGTTGCGGCTATCGATGTCCTTCAGTTCATTACGGATTCCGTAATTTGTACTGACGCGAGCGGCCACATTCTCCTGTTCAATCGCGCCGCCGAAAAGTCGTTTGGCTATAGCGCAGCCGAGATGTTGGGCGAGTCTGTCAGCATCCTGCTTCCGGAGCGGCACCGCGCGTCGCATACAAATCACGTAGAGTCGTTCGGATCAAGAGCAGGCACATCGAACCGGCTCATGGGGGAACAGCGAGAAGTCTGGAGCCGCCGCAAGAACGGTGAAGAGTTTGCCGCAGAGGCTACCATTTCCCGCCACTCGCTTGACGGCAGGACCATCCTCACTGTGGTGCACCGCGACGTTACAGAACGCAAGGAATTGGAAAAGCAGCGCGAGGCGGTTGCTCACGAGCTCGATCATCGCATCAAGAATGTTATTTCCGTGGTCAGCGCGCTCGTCACGCTCAGCGCGAAAAGTGCGTTAAGCGTCGAAGGACTGAGGGATTCCCTGCAGGAGCGGCTCAGAGGCTTGGCCGCCACACAGAGCTTTCTGGCGCGCGGCAAAGGAGAAAGTGTCGGACTGAGCGAGTTGCTCGGCGCTGAACTTGCCCCCTATCGCAGCTCTGGCGGAGCAAATGTATGCATCGCCGGATTGCCTGTGGCACTGCGCTCGTCAGCGGTTCAGCCGCTCGCACTGGTCATTCATGAGCTGGTGACCAATTGTGCCAAATATGGTGCCTTCAGCCAGCCAAATGGGCGCGTTACCGTTACCGCAGATTTTAACATTGCGAACGGCACCCGCCAGCTTGCGATTGAGTGGCGCGAAGCCGGGGGACCGCTTGTACGAACACCCGACCGGCAGGGATTTGGAACGCTCCTGATCGAGCAAATGGTCAAACGGGTATTTCGCGGCGAGGTCATATTCGATTATCAGCCCGAAGGACTGATCTGCCGAATGACAATGCCAGCAGCAAAGCTGGAAAATCCCAGCTAATTGTGTGGAGTCGGGTCGTTCCCCCGCAAACTCTGCATCCGCATCAGATACCGCGCCAAGACGTCGATCTCAAGGTTGACCTTGTCGCTAGCCTTCAGCGCACCCAGCGTCGTCACGTCGCCGGTATGGGGGATGAGGTTGAGCGTGAACAGGCAGGCCCCGCCGGGCAGGTCGTTGACCTCGTTGACCGTCAGCGAGACGCCTTGCACCGTGATCGAGCCCTTGGCCGCGATGTAGGGGGCGAGCTGGGCGGGGGCCTTGATGACCACGCGGGTCGAGGTGCCGGCCTTGGTGGTCTCATGCACAGTACCGACGCCGTCGACATGGCCGGTGACGATATGCCCGCCGAGCTCATCGCCGAGCTTGAGCGCGGTTTCGAGATTGAGCTTTGCGCCCTGCGCCCACATCCCGGGGACGGTACAGTTTTGCGTTTCACCTGAAATATCGACTGCGAACCAGGCGTAACCAGCGGTTCCGCCGCGCTCGACCACGGTCAGGCACACACCCGAGCAGGCAATCGAGGCGCCGATCGCGATCTGCGCCGGATCGTAGGGGCAGGCGATCACCGCGCGCAGGTCGCCGCCAGAGCGGGCCTCGCGGATGGTGCCGATGGCTGAGACGATCCCGGTAAACATGCGTCGCGCTCTTCTTTTGCCCCTTTCCCCGTCTGTCCTGAGCTTGTCGAAGGATTGCCTTTTCTTCAGGCCGTTGCTCGCAAGGCACGAAGAAAAGGGCAGGGCTTCGACAGGCTCAGCCTGAGCGGGGTATGGGTTCGTTCAGTTTCCGCTGCGTTCGTAGACTTCGAGCGTGTCGTTGCCAAGCGGGCGGCGGTCGGTGGCGTTCCAGGTGAGGTCGGCGGAGAGCGCGGCTTCGGCCAGTTCGGGCAGGGCGGGCCCCTCGCCGCCGACTTCATGTAGGGCGCGGTAGAGCAGCAGGCGGTCGACCAGCCCGGCGGCGAGGAAGGCGCGGGCGGTCTGCGCGCCGCCTTCGACCATCAGGTATTGCGCCGCGTCCATCGCCCCAATCGCCTCGGGCGAGGCGAGCCTGCGCCAGCCCTCGGGCGCGGCACCGCTGGTCAGCAGCCAGCGCTCGGGGCTGCGGGCTTCGAGGCCGGGTAGCCGCACATCGAGCCGCGGGTTGTCCGCCTCCAACGTGCCGCGCCCGACGATAATCGCGTCCATCCGTGCGCGCCATGCGTGGACATGCGCGCGAGCGATTGGCCCGGTCAGCCATTGGCCCTGGCCCGGCGGCGGGGCGAGCCGGGCGTC
>JARXKR010000008.1:0-10306 GCA_030271565.1 Pseudomonadota bacterium | reverse complement strand
CGATTGGCCCGGTCAGCCATTGGCCCTGGCCCGGCGGCGGGGCGAGCCGGGCGTCGGCAGACAGCGCAAGCTTTAGCGTGATGTGCGGGCGGCGCAGCGCGGTGCGGGTGAGATATCCGGCGAGGCTGGCCTCACAGGCGGTGCAATTCGCGAGTTCGACTTCGATCCCGGCCGCACGGAGCCGCCCGATGCCCTTGCCGGTGGTGCGCGGATCGGGATCAAGACAGCCGATCACCACCCGCGCCGCGCCGCTCGCTGCGAGCAGGTCGGCGCAGGCCGGGCCGCGCGGGCTGGCGTGGGCGCAGGGTTCGAGCGTGACGTAGATCGTTGCTCCGGCCGCTGCGGAGCCCGCTGCGGCCAGTGTTTCGGCTTCGGCGTGGGGGCGCCCACTCGGCTGGGTCCAGCCGCGCGCGATCAGGCGGTCGTGCTTTACAACCAGTGCGGCGACGGCGGGGTTGGGGCGCGAGAACGGGATCCCGCGCCGGGCAAACCGCGCTGCGGCGGCGAGCCAGCGGCGATCTTGCTCAGTGAGCAACCGGCGCCTGCGCCTTTGCGGCCGCAAGGCTGGCAGCAGCCCGGTCGGCAGCATCCTGCTTGGCCTTTGCTGCCGCTTTTTCGGCGTCGGCCTTTTTCTTGATCGCGTCGACGTCCATGCCCGAGGCGCGGCCGACCACCATCCACAGCCGCTGCGCTTCGGCATCGGCATCGGCCTGGGCTTTCTCGCGCGCTTCCTTCTTTTTCTGGTTTGCAGCGATGAACGCCTTGGTCTCTGCCTCGGTGCGATCGGCCGGCCATGAATTGATATAGGTAATCTCGGGCAGGCGGCGCTCGCCGATCCAGTTCTGGGTGAGTGTCAGTGTGCCGAAGATGCCGACCGTGCACAGCGCCGCGAGAGCGGCATAGCCCCAGCGCGCGGGTCCGGCATCGCGGAACACGCTCGCGAATTCGGTGACGGCCCCGGTGGGATTGACGTTGCGCAAGAATGACATGCAGCCAAGATAGGCGAGCGCGGCGCGCTGCGCCAGTGGTCAGTTGTAATCGACCGAAATCGGGATGCGCCCGCGGTAGTTGCCGCCGCGCCCGCCGCTCAGCACCAGCCGCGCGCCGAAGCTGAATTCAAGCTCGCCATTGGCATTGAGCACCGGGTGCGGGGGCAGGTCGGTGGTGAACAGGGCAAGCTTGGCCGAGCCGCCGTCAGCGGTGGTCATCTCGACCGAGTCGGGCAGATCGATGCGGACCGGGCGCAGCGGCACCCCGGTGATCTTGCCGTGCCCGGTGACCGCGATGCCGCCAAGGTCGACCAGTTCCCCCGTGGTGCGTTTCTCGCCGCCGGTTGCAGACAATTCGGCGGTGCCGCCGCTGCGGCCGGTTACCGCGAGTTTGCTGAAATTCAGGTCGGTCCAGATCTCGATCGTCAGTGGCCGCTCACCTTGGGCGGCACTGCCGTCGCCGTAGCACAGCCGGCAGCTCTCCTGCGCCTGAGCTGGCGCGCACAGCAGCATCGCTGCGGCCAAGGCAAGGGTCCGGACCATCCTGCCACCTTGCAGGGTTTATGGTTAAATTCAGGTTACGTATTTAGCCGAAGGGCAGGTACAGACCTCGGCCCGAGCGCTTGAGCCAGCGGTTGGCACCGCGCAGATCGCCCTCGAACAGGTCACCCAGCAGCGCATGAAACGCCGGGCTGTGATCGAAGTGGACCAGATGCGCGACCTCGTGCGCGACCACCGAGCGGCGCACTTCGGCGGGGGCCATGACCAGCCGCCAGTTGATCCGGATCGTCCCGCCGCGCGCGCAGCTGCCCCAGCGGCGCTGGGCACTGCTCAGCATCAGGCGGCCGAGCGGTCTGTCGGCGCGGGCGCAATAATGCGCGAGGTCGTCTGTCATCAGCCGCCGCGCTTCGCCTTCGAGCCAGCGTTTGAGCCGCGCGGGCACCGATTCGAGCGGGCCGCCGAGCACCAGTTCGCCCTCGTCGAGGCAGACCCGGCGCCGCGCGGTCGGATCGTGGCGGATCGCCAGCGCTTCGCCGCAATAGTGCAGTTCGCCGCCATGGCCCGTTTCGACCGGCGCAGGCACCGCGGCGAGCTGCCCGGCGATCCACCCGGCGCGCTTTTTCGCGAATTCGAGCGCCTCGGCAGTGCGGCCCCATTGCGGCAGCGTAATCCGCACCGCGCTGCCATCGGGGGCAAGCCGCATCGTCATGCGCCGCGCCTGCGCGTTGCGGCGCAGCACCACCGGCAGCATCCGTCCGGCCACTTCGACCTGTGGCTCAGAGAGTTCGCGTTTGCGCAGCCAGTCAATCATCGGCCAGTTCCATCCCCGGCGGCAGGATTACATGCTGTTCGAGCGGTCCGGCAAGGTCTTCGCTGATGGCTTTCCCCCGCACCGATATCCCGGCAGCATGAACCGCTTCGGGGTCGCCGCAGATCAGGTAGTGCCACTCGGGCAGATCGGCGCCGTCGGCGCGCAGGACATAGGCGCAAGTTTCGGGCAGCCAGCTGATCGACATGGCCAGCGCCGGATTGAGCTTGAGGCAATCGGGCACCTTGGCTTTGCGGTGCTTGTAGTCGATGCACCGCGCCGAGGGGATATCGAGCAGGCGGCAGGCGACGTTGGTCGGATAGATGATCCCAGTGTCCTCGTCCTCGGCCTTGTGCAGGCAGCACTGGCCGCAGCCGTCGCACAGCGCCTCCCATTCGGGCCGGGTCAGGCGCTCGATCGGCAGGGTCCAGAATTTGTCACGCATGTCGTCCATTGGGCGGGTGCCTAATGCACCGACTTGGCGAGGTCGGCGGCAACCGCGTCGGGCCCGTCGAACACCGGGAGGATCTCGATCGGCTCGCCATTCCGTCCGAGCAGGTAGGCGTGGCGGGTGTGCTCCATCAGGTAGCCGCCCGGGGTCTCGCGGCCCTTGCTCTTGACCACCGCGAACTTGGCCGCGAGCGCATCGATCTCCTGCTGCGAGCCGGTCAGCCCGATCAGCTTGGGTGAGAACGCGGCGGCGAACTGACCGACCTTGGCCGGGATGTCGCGCGCCGGATCGATGGTGATGAAGAACGGCTGCACCTCGGCGGCGAGCGCGGGGCTCTGCCTGGCGAAGCGGATCAGTCCCTGCATGATCACCCCCATATCGGTCGGGCAGGCATCGGGGCAGAAGGTGTAGCCGAAATAGACGATCCGGTACTTGCCCTTGAACTGGTCCGAACTGACCCGCGCGCCGGACTTGTCGGTCAGCACGAACGGTCCGCCGATGGTCGCACCGGTGAGCGAAACCCCGGCGATCGGGGCCGGCTCGGGCTTGCGGTCGGCGGCGACTTGATGGCATGCGCCCAGTGCCAGCGCGGCGCCCAAAGAAATCGTGCGAAATGGCAGAAGCATGGCGCGGCGGTTCATGCTCTGCTAAACCGCAAGGCGCAAGGAGCGTTTCGGGCGCAGCAGCGATTCTGCCGCGACGAGATGCAACAGGAGGAATTCGACCCGTGCCGATTTACCGTAAGCTGATCCTGGCGCTGGCCGCAATGCTAACCGCCGCGGTGGTGCTGCCCGGACCTGCGCTGGCGCAGTTTTCCGATGGCTACAAATTCCTCGAAGCGGTGCGCAAGCGTAACGACAAGGACGTGACCGAACTGCTCGAAAAGGGCGGCCCGAGCCTGATCAACACCCGTGACCAGACCAGTCTCGATACCGGGCTGCACATCGCGACACGGCAGAAAAACCTGGTTTACGTGACCTTTTTGCTCGGGCGCGGGGCCAACGTCAACATGCGCAACAGCAAGGGCGAGACCCCGCTGGTGATCGCCAGCAACCTGGGCTTTATCGAAGCAGTGCCCTACTTCATTTCGGCTGGCGCGCGGGTCGATGAAAGCAATTCAACTGGCGAAACCCCGCTGATCACTGCGGTCCACAACCGCAATATCGCGCTGATGCGGTTGCTGCTGCTGGCCGGGGCCGACCCCGACCGGACCGACAATTCGGGCCGCAGCGCGCGCGATTATGCCAAGCTCGATGTCAAGAGCGAAGCGCTGCTGGCCGAGATCAAGGCCAGCGCCAAGCCCAGGAAAAAACCCGGCCAGGGCCCACAGGTCTTCGGCCCCAAGTGAGCGCTGCGGACAGCCTCGACGCACTGCGGCTGACGCTCGCACCGGCCATCGCCGATGCTGCGGCGTTCGACGGGTGGAGCAAGCTGGCGGTGACGGGCGCCGCCGAGGCCGCCGGGATCGATCCTGCCGCTGCGCAATATGCCTTTTCGGGCGGCGCGATGGCGATGATCGAGGCGTGGGTGATGAGTGTCGATGCGGCGATGGTAGAAGCACTACCGGCTGAAAAGCTGGCGGCGATGAAAATCCGCGAACGCATTCGCAGTCTGGTGCAGTTCCGGCTCGACGCGATCGCGCACCAGAAGGAAGCACTGCGCCGCGCCCTGGCGATCATGGCGATGCCGCAGAACGCGGTGCGCGCGGTGCAACTGGGCTGGCAAAGCGCGGACGCGATGTGGCGGCTGGCCGGCGATGTGGCGACCGACTACAACCATTACACCAAGCGGCTGACTTTGGGCTCGATCTATGCCGCGACGCTCGCAGTGTATGTTGGCGACACCAGCGCCGATCATGCCGACACCCGCGCGTTCCTGGAGCGCCGGATCGAAGGGATCATGAAGTTCGAAAAGGCCAAGGCGCGGCTGCTGAGGCCACGCGACGAACAATTCAGCCCGGCGCGCCTGCTCGGACGGCTGCGCTATCCGGCGCGATAGCAATGATCCTCCCCTTTTGCACTGCGTGAAAATGGAGAGGCCCTTTTTTTGGGCCAAACCGTCAACAGGCTTCGCGATATTGCGAATGACTTGCAATATCGCGAAGCCTGTGGCAGCGCGGCTACCATGACGCTCGACCTGCTCCCCATTGGCCAACGCGCGGTTGTAACCGCGGTCGACTGGGCCGTGCTCGCCCCCGATGAGGCGCAGCGGTTGCAGGCGCTCGGGCTCGATGTCGGAGCGCGAGTTGCGCTTTCCCACCGCGGAATCATGGGCGGCCGCGATCCGCTGGCGGTGACGATCGGACGGATGACCGTGGCGCTGCGCCGTAGCCACGCCCGCGCGATGACGGTCGGAGAGATCTGATATGACCCAGCAGCGCAGCGCCGCGCTGGTCGGCAACCCCAATGCGGGCAAGAGCGCGCTGTTCAACGCATTGACCGGGGCGCGGCAGAAGATCGCCAATTATCCGGGCGTCACGGTCGAGCGCAAGGCCGGGCGGCTGGTGCTGCCTTCGGGCGAGCCGGTGGCGCTGACCGATCTGCCCGGCAGCTACAGTCTGACCCCGACCAGCCCCGATGAAGAGGTCACCCGCAAGGTTATCCTCGGCGAGTTTCCCGGCGAACCGATGCCGCAGGTGCTGGTGGTGGTACTCGATGCCTCGAACCTCGAACAGCATTTGGTCTTTGCGCAGGAAGTGATCGCGCTGGGCCGCCCGGTGGTGGTGGCGCTCAACATGATCGATCTGGCCGAGCGCGACGGGCTGGTGCTCGATCCCGCTGCCTTGCAGGAAGCGCTCGGGGTGCCGGTGGTGGCGACCGTCGCGGTGCGGCGGCGCGGGCTCGATGAACTCGCCGCCGCGATTGCTGCCGCCGAGGAGCGTTCGCCCGAGCATCACCGCCCGCATGTCACCATGACCGAGCGGCGGCTGACCGCGCATGCCATTGCCGCAGCTGCGATCGTTTCGGAAACCGCCAAGCACCGACTGCACAGCAAGCTCGACCGGGTGCTGCTCAATCCATGGCTCGGCCCGCTGATCCTGTTCGCCCTGCTGTTCGTGATGTTCCAGGCGGTGTTTAGTGGCGCCGCGCCCTTGGTCGCCGGGCTCGACAGCGGGATTGGTTGGTTAGCCATCTGGGTCAAGACCCTGCTCCCGCCCAGTCTGGCGCGTGATCTGCTCACCGAGGGAATCATCGCCGGGGTTGGCTCCGTGATCACCTTCTTGCCGCAGATCGTGATCCTGTTCTTTTTCATCCTGGTGCTCGAGGCGACCGGCTACATGGCCCGCGCCGCCTTTCTGATGGACCGGATGATGGCTGCGGTCGGGCTTTCGGGGCGCAGCTTCATCCCGCTGCTGTCGAGCTTCGCCTGCGCGATCCCCGGGATCATGGCGACCCGCAGCATTGCCGATCCCAAGGACCGACTGACCACGATCCTGATCGCCCCGCTGATGACCTGTTCGGCGCGGCTGCCGGTTTATGCGGTCCTGATCGCGGCATTTATTCCACAACGAAGCCTTGCCGGAGGCATCGGCCTGCAAGGGCTTGTGCTGTTTATTCTCTATCTCTCGGGGATCGTCTCAGCGATGGTCATTGCACTAGTGCTGCGCCGCACGGTAACCAAGGGCGCGGCTTCGGGCTTCATCATGGAATTGCCCAAATACCAGCTGCCGACGATCAAAGATATTGCACTTGGGCTGTGGCAGCGCGCGGTCATCTTCCTGCGGCGGGCCGGCACGATAATCTTTATGGTCACTGTGGTGCTGTGGCTGCTGCTCAACTTCCCGCGCGCCGCTCCCGGCGAGGATCAGGTCGATGCCTCGATCGCCGGGCATATCGCCAATGGGCTGGCAGTGGTGGTCAAACCGATCGGCTTCAACCGCGACATGGCGCTGGCGCTGATCCCGGCGATGGCCGCGCGCGAAGTTGCGGTCAGCTCGCTCGCCACGACCTATGCGGTTTCCGCCCCCGATGACGCTGCAGTCGCGGTCAAGCTGGGCGATCAGCTCAAAGCCAACTGGAGCCTGCCCACCGCGCTTGCGTTCCTCGCCTGGTTCGTGTTCGCGCCGCAGTGCATGAGCACCATCGCGGTCACCCGGCGCGAAACAAACGGGTGGAAATGGCCCGCCTTTATGTTGGGCTACCTGTTTGCCTTGGCTTACCTCTTTGCCGGACTGACCTATTGGGCGGCGGTCTGGCTCGGACTCGGGTAGGATTGGCGCTCGCAAAGGCGCAAAGCCGCCAGGAATTTGCACTTGCTTCGCGCCTTTGCGAGCGCCTGCTCCACGCCTGTGGGGAAATCTGTACCGGCCAAACTGGCACTCACTCCGTCAACCGGCTAGTCCAACCACACAATTCCAAAGGGACTCGATTCGATGGCAGGCAGCGTCAACAAGGTAATCATCGTCGGCAATCTGGGCGCTGACCCCGAAGTCAAAAGCTTCCAGAACGGCGGCAAGGTCTGCAACCTGCGGATCGCCACCTCGGAAAACTGGAAAGACAAGAACACCGGCGAGAAGCAGGAACGCACCGAATGGCACTCGGTTGCGATCTTTTCCGAAGGTCTGGCGGGGGTCGCCGAAAGGTTCCTGCGCAAGGGCAGCAAGGTTTACATCGAAGGCCAGCTACGCACCCGCAAGTGGCAGGATGCTTCGGGCAATGACCGCTACTCGACCGAAGTGGTGCTGCAAGGCCCCGGGTCGGTGCTGACCATGCTCGACGGCGCGCCTGGTGGCGGCCAGGGCGGTGGCGGTGGTGGCCAACGCAGTGAGTGGAGTGGCGGCGGCGGCGCTAGCGCTCCGTCCGGCGGCGGCCAGCGTTCGGGTGGCGGCAATGTCGGCGGCGGCGGCGGGTTTGCCGACGATCTGGACGACGATATCCCGTTCTGAGGTAAAATAGTCAGACCACAATCCGTTCGTCCTGAGGAGCGGCAGAGCGAAGCGAAGACGCGTCTCGAAGGACCGCGCGCATGGGGCGGTGGTTCGAGACGGGCCTTCGCTTCGCTCTGTCCCTCCTCACCACGAACGGGATTTAGCTATGGCGCGGCTCAACCCTTCCCCAGCAAATCCTTGAGTGCGGCGAACGGCCCGCTGGGCTCCTGCTCGGCCAGCTTGCGCCGTGCTTCCGCGGCGCCCGGGCCTTCAAGGTAGGGGTCGATCGCCAGGCCCAGCGTCTGTGCGACCGCTTCGCCGAGATCGAATTGCTGCCCGTCCATCTCGATTTCGTCGAGCATCTCGGCGTCGAGTTCGATTTCTTCGGCCTGCGCCTCGTTCGCGGGGACGAAGTGCAGCGCGATCGGTTCGTGGATTCGCACGGGCAGGTCCTCGGCCGACACCGCGCAGCTTTGCACTATGTCGGCGTTGAGCTGGCCGGCGGCGCGAACGCTGGGCCCGTCGCGGGTCAGTGTAATTCTTGCGTCGAGGTGCTTGACCCGGACCAGGTCGAAGCGTTTGGCGAGCGCCGCGCATTCCTCCGGGCTGGCCTTGATTTCCAGCGGTTCGGCAGGAAGCTGGCGCGCGTCGATCATCCGGCTGAGTTCGCTCACCGCGCAATCACTCCGGCGAGCAAGGCGGCATCGTCGGCCTGGGCCAATGTGGCCGCGATCACCCGCATTTCCTTCGCCACGGCGCCTGCATCGGCAGCGTCGATCAGCGTCACATTGCGCTCCACCGCCGCGGTCAGCGCCGCATCGTCCGGCTCGGCCAGCGCCGCGCGAAAAGCGTCGATCCGCCCGCCGAGCGCGCTCATCAGCTTGCCCATGTGCTTGCCCATGACCACGTCGCCGATGCCGCTCTGGCGCAATTGGCCGTCCATATCGGACACGAACAGCTCGGTCAGCCGCGCAGTTTCGCCGCGAACCGCTTCGCTCGTTTCCAGCCGCAGCAGCACCAGGCTGAGCACGACGGTGATCGCGTCGAACCGCCCCGCAACGCTGTCGGCTATCCCGCCATGCGCATACCACTGCGGTTCGCGGGCAATCTCGACCACGCGGTGCCACAGCGGACGCAGATTGGTTTCGTCGGGCTTGCGCCCCAGCAGGCGGTCGAACAGCGCCATCGTCGGCACGGCCTTTCATTCAGTTGCAGTTAAACGCTTGGCCCCCAAGCGGCCTTATTGCGCAGCGCGGCAAGGCAGCCTAAGGCTGGCCCCGCGATAGATCATAGGGCCGGGCGCTTCAATGGCGGCACGGCGACGGAGCGATATTACAATGCAGGTTACTGGGCGGCTTACCGGAATTTTACTGGCAGGAGCGACGCTCGCCATGGGGCTGAGCGGCTGCGCGTCGATCAAGGATCACCGCGGCTACCTCGTCGATGCGGCGCTGCTCGATTCGGTCCAGGCCGGAACCGACAACCGGGCCTCGGTCGAAAAGATGCTCGGCCGGCCAAGCTTCATCAGCCAGTTCGGGCGGCAGGACTGGTACTACATCTCGACCAACACCCGCCAGGCCGCGTTCACCGCGCCGCACGCGCGCGAGCAGTTACTGGTCCACATCGTGTTCGATGAAAAGGGCAACGTCGCTGCGATCGAACGGACGGGCATGGAAAAGGTCGCGCGGATCGACCCCGATGGCGACAAGACCCCGACGCTCGGCCGCAACCGCAGCTTCCTTGAAGACCTGTTCGGCAATATCGGCCAGGTCGGCGCTGGCGGTCAGGGCGGTCAGGGCGGCGGTCCGGGCGGACCCAACGGTAGTTGAGGTTGAAGCACGCGGGATCGCGCATATATCTCGCGCATGACTGATCACAATTCCAGCCACGGCCTGATCCAGTGGCACGGCACCACCATCATCGGCGTCAAAGCGGGCGGCAAGACCGTCATCGCGGGCGATGGCCAGGTTTCGATGGGCAACACCGTGATGAAGCCCAACGCCAAGAAGGTCCGCCGGATCGGTGACGGAAGCGTGATCGCGGGGTTCGCCGGGGCCACCGCCGATGCCTTCACGCTGTTCGAACGGCTTGAGAAGAAGCTGGAACAACATCGCGGCCAGCTGATGCGCGCGGCGGTGGAGCTGGCCAAGGACTGGCGCACCGACAAATACCTGCGCAACCTTGAGGCGCTGATGATCGTCGCCGACAAGGACGTGCTGCTGATCCTGACCGGCAACGGCGACGTGCTCGAGCCCGAGGAAGGCATCGCCGCAATCGGATCGGGCGGCAATTATGCGCTGTCAGCCGCCAAGGCGCTGGTCGAATACGAACAGGACCCCGAAAAGATCGCGCGCCGCGCCATGGCGGTGGCGGCCGAGGTCTGCGTCTTCACCAACGACCGCGTGACGGTCGAGACGGTCTGATCGTATGCAAGACAACCTGACCCCCAAGGCGATCGTCGCCGCGCTCGACGAGCACATCATCGGCCAGACCGATGCGAAGAAGGCCGTCGCGGTGGCGCTGCGCAATCGCTGGCGGCGGCAACGGCTCTCGCCCGAATTGCGCGACGAGGTGACCCCCAAGAACATCCTGATGATCGGGCCCACGGGTTGCGGCAAGACCGAGATCAGCCGCCGCCTGGCGAAGCTGGCCGAAGCGCCGTTCGTCAAGGTCGAGGCGACCAAGTTCAC
>JARXKR010000150.1 GCA_030271565.1 Pseudomonadota bacterium | reverse complement strand
CAATTCCCGAATCGCAGCGGGTGTGACACACTGCGCGGATGGACCGTGCCCGTATCATCAAGTTGATTGCCGCGCCCGTGCTCGCGGCAGCCTTGCTGTCGGTGCCGCAAAGCGCGGTTCCGGCGCAGGTCGGGCCGACGGCTTCGAGCCCGGTGGTTCAGCCATTGCCGCTGCCGCTGCCGATCCAGGCAGCCCAAGCTAGCGCTGACGAGGGGGCGGGATTTCAGGGCTATCTCCAGCTGCTCGGCGCGCGTGCCCGCAGCGAAGGGGTGCGCGAGGCGACTATCGCGGCGATGACCTCTGGTCTGACCGTCAATCCCCGGGTGATCGCGCTCGACCGGGCGCAACCGGGCAGCACGCCCAATTCGCCACCGGCATTCTGGCCCTATTACCGTGACCACGTCGACGCCGCGCGGATCAACGGCGGGCGCGACATGCTTGCCAGCAGCTCAATTCTGACCCCCCGGATCGAAGCCGAGTACGGCGTTCCCGCCAAGATCCTGATGGCGATCTGGGGCCACGAGACTTTCTACGGCAAGGTTAAAGGCGATTTCGACCTGCCGCGCTCGCTCGCGACGCTCGCCTATGAAGGCCGCCGCCGTCAGTTGTTTGCCGATGAATTCATCGCGCTGATGAAGATGGCCGACCGCGGCGTGCCGCGCAGCCAGATGACCGGAAGCTGGGCCGGGGCGTTTGGCAATCCGCAGTTTCTGCCAACGATTTACCTGCGCCTCGCCCGCGATGGGGACGGCGATGGCCGCGCCGACATCTGGAACAGCCGCGCCGATACGCTGGCCTCGATCGCCAACTATTTCCGCGATGCCGGGTGGAAGCGCGGCGAACCATGGGGTGTGCGGGTTTCGATGCCGACCGCGTTCGACCGCAGCGCGCTGCCTGAGAAGCTCGAGGCTCCAAGCTGCCGCGCAGTCCATGCCCGCCATTCGGCCTGGCGCACGGTCGGTGAATGGAAGGCGTTGGGGCTTTCCCCGCAGGCGCCGATCGACGATTCCACCATGGCGACGCTGTTCGAACCAGACGGCGCGGGGAATGGTGCATTCCTGTTAACCGGGAATTATCGCGTTATCCTGCATTATAACTGCTCGAACTACTACGCACTATCCGTGGGGTTGCTTGCAGATGAGATTGCCCGCTGAGAAATTCCTGCCGCTCGCGGCGCTGAGCCTGCTCGCAGCATGCGGCGTCGGAGCGCGGCCTTATGATGCCGGGCAGAGCGCTGCGGCGGGCGGTGGTCCTTCCGCCGATTTCCCGATGGTGCTGGGCGCGCCGTTCACTGTGGACGGCATCACTTATTCGCCATCGGACACGATGAATTACGACGCGGTTGGCTATGCCGCGGTCGGCGCGGAAGGCGGAGCTTCGGTCTCCGCCGCACACCGCACTTTGCCGCTGCCGAG
Source organism: Pseudomonadota bacterium (assembly GCA_030271565.1). Classification (GTDB taxonomy): domain Bacteria; phylum Pseudomonadota; class Alphaproteobacteria; order Sphingomonadales; family Sphingomonadaceae; genus Novosphingobium. Next base: position 4,064 of record JARXKR010000150.1, on the reverse strand, counting down.
TTATATCGAGGTCACCGCGCTCGATACCGGAAAGACCGTGCTGGTCCGGGTCGAGCGGCGTGGGCCGATGAGCGGCAGGGCGCTGGTCCAATTGTCGCCCGGTGCCGCTGCCCAGCTTGGCATTGGTGGAAACCCCCGCGCCGCCGTGCGCGTGCGGCGGATGAATCCGATTGAACAGGATCGCGCGCTGCTGCGCATGGGCCAGCCCGCCCCGGCGCGGATGGATACACCCAAGTCGCTGCTGGTGGTGCTCAGCCGCAAGCTCGACCAGCAGGACGGCACTGTCCGTCCCGCGCCGGTGCCGATGCCCGAAGCCAGCGCGACCTCTCTTCCGGCTCCGATCAAGGTCAAACCCGGCAAAGTCAGGCCAGCGGCACCGGCACCGGCGCCCTCACCAACACCAGCGCCGACGCCTGCACCCAAGCCCGCCATCCACGGCAAGTTTGCGGTGCAGGTTGGCGCCTTCTCGGATCGCGCCAACGCCGATTCCGCCGCCCGCAAGATCGGCGGCGCGGTGAGCTCGGCAGGCAAGCTGTGGCGCGTGCGGATGGGGCCGTTTGCAACCGAAGCCCAAGCCAAGGCCGCGCTGGCGAAGGCCAGGGCCGCAGGGTATAGCGACGCCCGAATCCAGCGCGCGGACTAGGCAGTACTCCCCCCGCGCTGCGCAGGGGATGGCGTTTGACCAAGCCACGTTGGATGCTGATAATTGCGCTGGTCCTGCCCGGACTGGCCGATGCCACTGTTACTACCGTCGATATTGCTCCGCCTGTCGATGCTCCGATTGCGCTACTTGCCGACCTGAGCTCGGGCCAGGTGCTTTACGCGCGCGCTGCCGATAAGCGCTTCGTGCCCGCATCAATGGCCAAGGCAATGACTGCGCTGATCGCGTTCGACCTGATCGAAGCGGGGAAGCTGCATGAGGATGCGCTGATTACCGTTCGCCCCGAGACCGCGCGGCGCTGGGCCGGCAGGGGCACCTCGCTTACCTTGCACGGCGGCGAAAAAGTCAGCGTGCGCGATCTCTTGATGGGCACCACTACAGTCTCGGCCAACGATGCCGCAGTAGTTTTGGCCGAAGGCGCGCTGGGCTCGCTCGATGCGTGGACCGCGGTTATGAATGCCCGCGCCGCCGAGCTGGGCATGAGCGGCAGCCATTTCGCCAGCGCCAACGGCTTTCCGGATGGTGGCCGGACCTATGTGACTGCGAACGATCTGGTGCACCTCGCGCTCGCGCTGATTGAGGGTCACCCGGAACTGTACCGCCGCTATTTCGGGCATCCCTCGATGGTCTGGCGCGGTTCGACTTTGCGCAGCCACGATCCTTTCGCCGGGCCGCTGCCGGGGGCGGACGGGATCAAGACCGGGCACAGCTTTGAGGCGGGCTTCAACTTCCTCGGATCTGTAAGCCGCGACAATCGCCGGCTGGTGCTGGTCATCGGACATGCCGCGACCGAGCCGGGCCGGGCTGCGGCGGCCAGGGCTTTGGCCGAATGGGGTTATGGGAATTGGGATAACCGGGCATTCCTCGCACCCGGTTACCTCGTCGGTTCGGCAAAGGTGCAAGGCGGCGCAGCGCGTAGCGTCAACCTGAGTGTGCCTCGCGGCTTTGCCCTCAGCCTGCCCAAAGGTTCGCCTGCAAAAGTCAGCGGACGGATTGTCTACGATGGCCCCCTGCGCGCGCCGCTTGGCAAGGGCCAGCAAGTTGCCCGGCTCGAGCTGCATATCGCCGGTCAGCCAGACCACACGCTGCCATTGGTGACATTGTCGGCGGTCGAAGTGGCCGGGCCAATCGACAGGATCGTCAATGGCCTGCTAGGGCTATTCGCATGACGCGCGGCAAATTTATCGCATTCGAGGGCGGGGAGGGGGCGGGCAAGAGCACGCAGGCGCACCTGCTGGCCGATGCACTGGCTGCGCGCGGGATCACATGCGTTATCACGCGGGAACCGGGCGGCACCCCCGGAGCCGAAGCGATCCGCAACCTGCTGCTCGGCACGGCGGGCGAGGGCTGGCATCCGCGCGCCGAGGCGCTGCTGTTCGCCGCCGCGCGATCCGACCATGTCGAGCGGCTGATCGTGCCCGCGCTCGAAGCCGGACAATGGGTTATCTGCGACCGGTTCGTCGATTCAAGCCGGGCGTACCAGGGCGGCGCAGGCGGACTGGGCGATGCCGACGTGATGGCGCTGCACCGGGTCGGCAGTCAAGGTTTGCTCCCCGACCTGACGCTGCTGGTCGAAGTTTCGCCGGAGACTGCCACCGCACGTGCAACCGCGCGCGATGGCGATGCCGCCGACCGGATAGGCGGCCGCGATGCCGCTTATCACGCCCGCGTGGCGCAGGCCTTTGGGGCGCTTGCCGATGCCGAGCCAGCGCGCTTTGCCCGAATTTCAGGCGATCCGGATGCCAATGCAGTCCATCGCGAGATCATGGCAGCGCTGGCCCCATTGCTGGGCGCGGCATGACCGAACTGATCGGCCACGACCTCGCCTGGCGCGAATGGCACAGCGCGATGGGTTCGGCGCGGATGCACCATGCGTGGATCCTGACCGGGCTCAAAGGCCTCGGCAAAGCGCAGTTTGCGCGGGCTGCGGCGGCGCAGCTGGTGGCCGAACCCGGCGCTGCGCAGCCCCCGGTCGAAATGCACCCCGATATCCTGATCCCCGAGCATCCGCCCGAGAACAAGGAAGAGGTCAAAAAGCGCGAGGATGGCCAGCCTTACAAGCGCAAACGCTCGATCCCAATCGACGAGGTACGCACGCTCCAGCGCCGCCTGACGACCCGGCCGACGCTCGGCAGCCGCCGTGTGGTGATCATCGACCCCGCCGACGACCTTGAAAAGAACGCCGCCAATGCCTTGCTCAAGAGCTTGGAGGAACCGCCCGTGGGCACTTTCTTCCTGCTCGTCACGCACCGGCTCGGGCGACTCTTGCCGACCCTGCGTTCGCGCTGCCGGGTGCTGCGCTTTGCCCCGCTCCCGGACGATCAGATCGAAGTCATCCTCCGCGACTCTGCGCCAGAAGCCGATGCCGAAACCCGCGCTGCTGCGATTGCCGCCGCCGAGGGTTCCCCGGGTGCTGCGCTTGAATTTCTTACGCAAGACCTCGGTGCATTGCACCAGCTGATGCTCCGCCTGATCGATGAGGGCGATGATCACTTCGCCTTGCGGGGCGCGCTCGCCGAGGAAATCGGCGCGCGGCCCGACCGCGAGCGCCAGCAAGCGGCGGTCGATCTCGCCCGCGCGGTAGTCGCGGCGCAGCTCGGGCAAGAGGCTGCGCGCGATGGCCGGGTGATCGAGGCGCACGGGCAACTGGTCCGGCTCGGCGCGCAATTGCCGACTTACAACTTCGATCCCGGGCTGGTCGCGATGGAACTCGGGGCCTTGCTGGCTACGCTGGCCATGCCTAGAGAGACGGCTTGACCCAGACAGAAAGCGCTACGCCGGCCATGGCCGAACCCTATTACATCACCACCGCCATCGCTTACCCGAACGGGCGCCCGCACATCGGCCACGCATACGAAGCGGTCGCTGCGGATGCGATTGCACGGTTCCAGCGGATGCAGGGCCGCGATGTGCGCTTCACCACCGGGACCGACGAGCACGGCCTCAAGATGGTCCAGACCGCACGCGAGCAAGACGTCGAGGTGCAGGCACTGTGCGACGAAATGTCTGGCTTCTTTAAAGACATGTGCGACAAACTTAACATATCCTATGATCGCTTCATTCGCACTACAGAGCCCGCGCACCACGAAGCCAGTGTTGCAATCTGGGAGGCGATGAAGGCCAATGGCGATCTCTATCTCGATCGCTACGAGGGCTGGTATTCGGTCCGCGACGAGGCGTTCTACGAGGAAAAGGAGCTGACTGACGGGGCAGGGGGCGACAAGCTCTCCCCCCAAGGCACCCCGGTCGAATGGACGGCCGAGGAAAGCTGGTTCTTCAAGCTGTCGAACTATGCGCAGCCGCTGCTCGATCATTACGCCGCCAATCCCGACTTCATCCGCCCCGAAAGCCGCCGCAACGAGGTGCTGAAATTCGTCGAGGGCGGGCTGCGCGATCTCAGCGT
>JARXKR010000149.1:2714-5527 GCA_030271565.1 Pseudomonadota bacterium | reverse complement strand
CAAATGGGGAGGTGGCGCGCCGAAGGCGTGACGGAGGGGTATCTGGGCGGGCGTTGATACCCCTCCGTCAGCCCTGCGGGCTGCCACTCCCCATTTGTGCCATTCGGCAAAAATGGAGAGGACCAAGGCGGTGACGTGTTGCGCGGTGTCACGCACCCCGCCACAGTCGCTGCTCACGGCTAGGTATTGATTCGAGGATCACCCATGACAGGACTGGCGTCTTCCGGCCAATTGCGTGCCTCGTTCCTGCGCTGGTCGCTGTTCGTGGTGCCTGCCGTGCTGTTCCTCGGGTTCTTTTCCGGCCAGCTGGCGAACAGCGGCCCGGGCAACCTGTGGTTCTCCGATTTGGTCAAACCGTCGCTCTACCCGCCGCCGGCGGTGTTCGGGATTGTCTGGTCGGTGCTCTACGTGCTGATCGGGTTCGCGCTGGTGCTGGTGATCACTGCGCGCGGGGCGCCGGGGCGCAAGGCGGCGATTGTCGCATTCGTGGTGCAATTGCTGCTAAACCTGGCTTGGTCGCCGCTTTTCTTTGGTGCGCACCAGATGCTCGCCGCGCTGGTTCTGCTGGGGGTGCTCGATCTGGCGATCGTTGTGACTGTGGTGCTGTTCCGCAAAGTCCGCCCGCTCGCCGCCGCCCTGCTGCTGCCCTATCTCGCGTGGTGCCTGTTCGCGACCTTGCTCAATGCGCAGTTTCTGGCAGCCAACCCCGGCGGGCAACCCCCGCAAGTCGATGTCGCGCTGAACTCTTGAACAAGCTCTGGCGAAGGTCCATCTAGCGCCCATGCAAAGCGAAAACCCCCTGCTGGCCGACATTGCCAAGCTTTTGAACAGCGCCGCTGGAACCATGGCCGGGATGGGCCGCGAGGCGCGCGACGCCGCGCGCGAACGGGTCAAGGAAGCGGTCGGCGGGCTCGAATTCGTCTCTCGCGAGGAATTCGACGCAGTCAAGGACATGGCGGCCAAGGCGCGTGATGAAAATGAGGCGCTGAAAGCACGGCTCGCCGCATTGGAAGCGAAGCTCGCCAAAAAGAGCTGAGCTTGCCAGACTCCACCTGACCCGGCACAGCCGGGGCCATGCATCTGCGCGCTTCCGCCATCGTCTGTGCGACCCGGCCCAACGGGGAAACCGGCGCGGTGGCGCGGGTGCTGACGCGTGATCATGGCATGATTGCGGGCTATGTGGCCGGCGCGCGCGGGCGGGTGCTGCGGCCAGTGCTGATCCCCGGCAATCTGGTCGAGATCGAGGCGCGCAGCAAAAGCGATAGCCAGTTGCCGTTCCTCAAGATCGAACTGTTGAGCAGTCGCGGACCATGGCTGGGTGAGCCGCTCGCTGCTGCGGCAATCGGCTGGGTGACCGCGCTGGTGGCCAGCACGCTTGCCGAGCGTCAGCCGTTCCCGATGCTCTACGATGCGCTGTCCGGTCTGCTCGATGCGGTGTGCCACGCCCCCTCGGCGCGCGGCTGGCTGCCCGGGCTGATCGCGTTCGAGGCGCTGCTGCTGCGCGAGCTTGGCTACGGCGCCGAGCAGCCCGATCTGGCCGGGGCCGACCTAGCCGCGCAGCTGGCCGCGTTCGATGCCCAAGGCGCGCGGCTGGCGCGCTATCCGCTTGCCGATCGGCGCACTGATGTTATGGGCGCACGCGCCATGCTGCGCGAGCGGCTGGCCAAATTGTAAGGGCGGCGGGAAGCACATGAAGATAGCGGTACTGCCCGGCGACGGCATTGGCCCCGAAGTGACCCGCGAGGCGGTGCGCGTGCTTGAGGCGCTGGGGCTGGCCGACCTTGAGCTGACTTACGCCGATGTTGGCGGCGCGGCCTATCACCGCACCGGCCATCCGCTACCTGTAGAAACTTTAGAGATTGCACGAAGTTCGGATGCTATCCTGTTCGGCGCGGTCGGTGATCCCACTTGCGACAACCTTGAGCGCCATCTCCGTCCCGAACAGGCGATCCTTGGGCTGCGCAAGGAATTGGGGCTGTTCGCCAACTTGCGTCCGGCCAAGGTATTCAAAGGTTTGGAAGACGCTTCCGCACTGCGACCTGAAGTCGCCGGCGCGATCGACTTGCTGATCGTGCGCGAACTTAACGGCGATGTATACTTCGGCGAAAAGGGGATCAGGACGCTGCCCGATGGCCGCCGTCAGGGCTGGGACATGATGTCCTATGCCGAGGACGAAGTGCGCCGGATCGCGCATGTCGGGTTCAAAGCCGCACAGGGCCGGCGCGGCAAGCTGTGCTCGGTCGACAAAGCCAACGTGCTCGAAACCTCGCAGCTGTGGCGCGATGTGGTCTGCGAAGTCGCCGCCGACTACCCCGACATCGAACTCAGCCACATGTACGTCGACAACGCGGCGATGCAGCTGGTGCGCAGTCCGGGGCAGTTCGATGTGATCGTCACCGGCAATTTGTTTGGCGATATCCTGTCCGATCAGGCGAGCATGTGCGTCGGCTCGATCGGGCTGCTCGCCTCGGCCTCGCTGAGCGAAGGCACGCTCGGGCTGTACGAACCGATCCACGGTTCTGCGCCCGACATTGCCGGGCAAGGCGTGGCCAACCCGATGGCCACGGTGCTGTCCGCGGCGATGCTGCTGCGCCATTCGCTCGGGCTCGAAGCCCAGGCCGCGCGGGTCGAGGCGGCGGTGGCAAAGACTTTGGCCGACGGGGTGCGCGGCGCCGATCTTGGTGGTAGTCACGGCACTGCCCAAATCGGTGACGCGATTGTGGAAAGGCTGTAATGGCAAGGTTGGCGCGCGGGCTTCGACAGGCTCAGCCTGAGCGGGTGTATGTGTTAATCCAAAGTCCGCTCAGCCTGAG
>JARXKR010000149.1:0-2614 GCA_030271565.1 Pseudomonadota bacterium | reverse complement strand
TCGAAGGCCGCGCGCAACGTTCCGGAGCAATGCCGATGACCATCCGCCTCGGCGTTGTTTTGCCGACCTACAACGAACGCAAAAACCTGCGCGGCATGGTCGAACGGCTCGATCATGCGCTGCAAGGCATCGACTTCGAAGTGATCGTGGTCGATGACAACAGCCCTGACGGAACCTCGGACGAAGCCCGGCAGATCGCGCAGGAAGACGGCCGGGTCCACGTGATCCAGCGGATCGGGCGGCGCGGGCTGTCTTCGGCCGCGATCGAAGGGATGTGCGCGACTTCGGCTCCGGTGGTGGCGGTGATGGACGCCGATCACCAGCACGATCCCGAACTGCTCGGCGGAATGCTCGCGGCGATCGAAGACGGGACACATGACCTGTCCTACGCCAGCCGCTTCGCCGAGGGCGCCAGCACCGAAGCCTGGGGCCGGCCCGACCGGGTCAAGGCTTCCAGCTTGGCCAACCGTTTGGCCAACAAGGTCACCGGGATCGATCTCAGCGATCCGATGAGCGGCTATTTCATGCTGCGCACTGAAATTCTGCGCGCCGATGCGCACCGGCTGTCGGGCGTCGGCTTCAAGATCCTGCTCGATATCCTCGCCACGGTCGAAGCGCCGCTGCGGATCAAGGAAGTGCCGATGCACTTCGCCGCGCGCGCGGAAGGCGAGAGCAAACTCGATCGCACAGTGGTGTTCGAATTCCTTGTCGGGCTCTACGACAAGTGGCTCGGGCGGATCATCCCGACCCGGTTTGCGCTGTTCGCGACGGTCGGCGCGATGGGTGCGGTGGTCCATTTCAGCGTGCTTGCAGCAGTGCTCCACTTGCTTGGCGGGCAATACGCGGTAAGTGAATATCCCAACGAAAAGATCTTTATAACCGGCCAGACAGTGGCGGCGATGGTCGCCATGACATTCAACTACGTGCTCAACAACGAGCTGACCTATGCCGACAAGCGGCTGCGCGGGTTTGGTCCGTGGATCCGCGGCTGGGCGCAATTTGCCCTGACCAGCTCGCTCGGGATCTTGACGCAGATCGGGGTCGCGACCGCGCTGGTGCGGATCGGTTTCCATGCGTACCCGGCCGCCGCGATCGGTATCGTGCTCGCGTCGGTGTGGAACTTCGCGCTGTCGAGCAAGTTCGTCTGGGGAAAGTATTAGAAAGCCAGATCCTCTCCATTTTTGGCGAATGCCACAAATGGGGAGGTGGCAGCGGCATCAAGCCGCTGACGGAGGGGTAATGGCGCAAGGGCAGAAACCCCTCCGTCATTTGCTGCGCAAATGCCACCGCCCCATTTGGCTCCGCAAAATGGAGAGGACCAATTAGCGCCAGCTCGCCAACCACATCCAGTCGTTGAACGCCGGGCGGCCCTTGGCCAGCGGGGCGGCGGAGATGATCGGATAGAACCACGCGAACAGCGCAAGGCTCAGCACCAGCGCGGCGGGGGTGAGCCAGCGCCAGCGGTCTTTGCGCCGCCACAGCGCCTCAAGCGCCAAAGCCAGCGCGCCCATCAGGAAGGTGCTGGGGAGCAGGTAGTGATAGATGAACTGCACCGGCTTGCCCGACAGCGGCCACATCACCATCACGGCCACGTAAGCCGCGGCGAAAGCCAGCGCGTCGCTGCGGCCATGTTTGATCCGCGCCCATACCGTCCAGACCAGCGCGGCGAGACCGGCGTACATCGTGAACGGGTTGCCGATCAGCACGACCCCGCGCTGCGCCCCGTCGACCTGTTTGTAGAGGTACCAGATCGCGCGCCAGTTCCCCATCCATTCGTACCATTGCGAGCGATACGGATGCGGCCGCACCACGCTGTCCTGCAGGCGGATCATGAAGGCATGCCATTGCAGCGGATGGCGCCAGTCGACCGGGCTTTGCGCCCAGTGGAACGCCGGCCAGAAGCTTGCCCAATAGACCGCCAATGGCACAACCCCGAGCCACAGCGCGGCCTCGGCCAGCGTGATCCCCTCGACCGGCCCGCCGCTTTTGGCGAGCACGAAGCGGCGGCCGTGGGCGCGCAGTTTTGACGCGAGAAACCACAGCCCGGGCAGCAGCAACAGCGGCGCAACGCTCCACTTGGTCCCGAGCGACAGCCCGAGCAGCACCCCGCACAGCGCGAGCCGCCAATGTCCCTGATGCGGCAGGCGGTGTGCGGCGGCCAGTTGCCACAGTGCAGCCATCGCCAGCGCCGCCATGGTCATGTCGAGCATCGCGATCCGGCTCTGGATGAACCAGAAGAAATCGGTCGCGAGCAGCAGCCCGGCCAGGATCGCGGCGAGCCGCCGCCCGCTCGCAAACCACACCAGCCGGGTAAAGGCGAACAGCCCGAAGCCGCCCATCAGCGCGCTTGGCACGCGCCAGTAGAGCGGTGCATCGCCCAGCCAGCGGAGCGCTGCGGCGATCAGCGCCTTGCCCAGCATCGGATGCTCGGCGTTGACCCGCAGCCCGTCGTTGAACTTCCTTGCGGCGTTTACGTAGTGCACTTCGTCGAAGTAGATCTCGCCCGGTACGCCCAGCCGCCACCACACCAGCGTCAGGAACAGCACGGCAATCACCGCGCACCAGTCGGCGGGGTCCTTCTCTCTGGTGAAGCGCTGCATCGGGGCGGGATTAG
>JARXKR010000007.1:5403-27706 GCA_030271565.1 Pseudomonadota bacterium | reverse complement strand
GCGCAACCGGGTGATGTCGGCGTCAAAGGCCTTGACCGTGTGTTCCTGTGCCATCCTACCCATACCTTCCGGTAATATAATCTTTGGTGCGTTCCTCACGCGGGTTGGTGAAGATTTCCGAAGTCTTGCCGTATTCGACGATCTTGCCGAGGTGGAAGAACGCGGTGCGCTGCGACACGCGCGCAGCCTGCTGCATCGAATGGGTAACGATCACGATCGCATATTTGCCGCGCAGGTCAGAAATCAGCTCCTCGATCCGCGCGGTGGCAATCGGATCGAGTGCCGAGCACGGCTCGTCCATCAGGATCACTTCGGGATCGACTGCGATTGCCCGCGCGATGCACAGCCGCTGCTGCTGCCCGCCTGACAAGGCGGTGCCGCTGTCGGCCAGCCGGTCTTTGACTTCGTCCCACAGTCCGGCGCGTTTCAGGCTGCGCTCGACCACTTCATCGAGTTCGGCCTTGCTTGAGGAAAGACCGTGGATACGCGGGCCGTAAGCGACATTTTCGTAGATCGTCTTGGGGAACGGGTTGGGCTTCTGGAACACCATCCCGACCCGGGCGCGCAGCTGCACCACGTCCATGCCAGACTTGTAGATGTCTTCCCCGTCGAGCGAGATCTCGCCCTCGACCCGGGCTCCCGCAATGGTGTCGTTCATCCGGTTGAAGGTGCGCAGGAAGGTCGATTTGCCGCAGCCAGACGGACCGATAAACGCGGTGACGTACTCGTCGGTAATGTCGATCGAGACATTATCGATGGCGCGCTTGTCACCGTAGTACACCGAAACGTCGCGTGCGGCGAGCCGGGGTGTGGCTTGGTCTAGGGGATTGGATTGGGTCACCATCGGTTCTCGAAACGGTTACGAAGATAGATGGCCATCCCGTTCATCACCAGCAGGAAGGCCAGCAGGACGATAATGGCGGCGGAAGTGCGTTCGACGAAGCCGCGGTCGATCTCGTCCGACCACAGGAAGATCTGCACCGGCAGCACGCTCGAGGGCGAGGTGAAGCCATCGGGCGGCGTGGCGACGAAGGCCTTCATCCCGATCATCAACAGCGGCGCGGTTTCGCCCAACGCGCGCGCCATGCCAATGATCGTGCCGGTCAGGATGCCGGGCAGCGCAAGCGGCAGGACATGATGGAACACGGTCTGGACCGGACTCGCGCCGATCGCCAGTGCGGCGTCGCGGATCGACGGCGGCACCGCCTTGATCGCGTTGCGCCCCGAAATCACGATTACCGGCATGGTCATCAGCGCGAGCGTCATCCCGCCGATCAGCGGCGCCGAGCGCCAGTTGGGAAACAGTCCGAGGAAGACCGCGAGCCCGAGCAGCCCGAAGATGATCGAAGGCACCGCGGCAAGATTGTTGATCGAGACCTCGATCAGTTCGGTCCAGCGGTTCTTGGAGGCGAATTCCTCGAGATAGACCGCCGCGAAGACTCCGACCGGAAAGGCCAGCAGCAGCGTAACCAGCATCGTCAGGAGCGAACCCTTGAGCGCACCCCAGATGCCCACCGCCTGCGGTCCTGTCGCGTCGCCGCGGCTGAGGAACCCCCAGTCGGCAGCGCGGACCAGGCTACCTTTGGACTTGAGTTGGGCGGCGAGGGCCTTTTCGGCGTCGGTCCCGTCGCCGCGCATCGCCGAAGCAAGCCCGTCGCTGGCCGGCAGCGAAACCGGGAATTTGGCGGTGAGGCGCGATGGGTCCTTGATCAGCAGTCTGCCGACTTCCTGCCAGGCATCGTCGGGCAGTTCGTTCGCGGCCGCATCACCCAGTGCCTTGCTCGCGGCGAATTTGACGACATCGGGCAAGCCAGCGCCCTTGAGCGCGTCCATCGCAGCTGAGCCTTGGAGCTGAGCGGGATCGATGGTCAGAACTCCGCTCGTCAGGTCCACGTCGAAGCGCATCTCGGCGCGGGTGAACCCGCCCAGCGCGTTGCTGGTCATGCTGATCAGCAGGAAGGCTAGCACCAGCGCGGAGAACAGGACCGCGCCAAAGCCGACCGCCTTGAACCGGCGCTCGGCCGCATAGCGGGCCTTGAGGCGGGCGGAGACGAGGCTACTCATATGCTTCGCGGAACCGTTTGACCACGCGCAGCGCGATGAAGTTGAGCGCCAGCGTGACCAAGAACAGCACCATACCCAGCGCGAAGGCGGCCAGCGTGGCGGGGTGATCGAAGCTGCCTTCGCCGGTGAGCAAGGCAACGATCTGGAACGTCACCGTGGTCATGCTCTCGAACGGATTGGCGGTGAGCCGAGCAGTTGCGCCAGCGGCCATCACCACGATCATCGTTTCGCCGATCGCACGGCTGACCGCGAGCATGATGCCGGCGACAATCCCCGGCAGGGCGGCGGGAATCAGCACGCGGCGGATGGTTTCCGAGGTAGTCGCGCCCATTGCCAGGCTGCCGTCACGCATCGCCTGCGGTACGGCCGTGATCGAATCATCGGCCATTGATGAAACGAACGGGATGATCATGATTCCCATCACCACACCCGCAGCGAGCGCGCTCTCGCTCGAGGCGCTGGCGATGCCGATCGCATGGCCAAAGTCGCGGATCAGCGGGGCTACCGTGAGCGCGGCGAAATAGCCGTAAACCACGGTCGGCACCCCGGCGAGGATTTCGAGCAGTGGCTTCATCCACCGCCGAACGGTCGCGCTGGCGTACTGGGTGAGGTAGATCGCACTCATCAGTCCAAGCGGCAGCGCAACTATCATAGCAATGATCGCTCCGATGAACACCGTGCCCCAGAACAGCGGCACCGCGCCGTAGCTGTCGCTGCGCACGGTGGCCGGATCGGCCATCGAATCCGGGTTCCAGTGGGTTCCGAAGAGGAAATCCACCGGATTGATCGCGTGGAAAAATCGCGCGGTTTCAAACAGTAATGACGCGACGATGCCAAAGGTCGTGAAGATCGCGACGAGCGAGGCGAGCAGCAGCACCGCCATCACGATCCGCTCGACTTTGGCGCGCGCGGCGAATTTGGGCTGGAGCCTGGTGTAGGCGAAGACGCCGCCGGCAATCCCGAGCAGCAAGGTGACGACGATCCCGATGGTCGAGAAATAGCTCAGTGCTGCCCGGAACGGCTCGACCAGGGTACGCGCTTGCTGGTTGAACACCGCACCGCTTTGGCCGCTGGCGAGCGACTGTGCTTCGGCGAGGATCGCGTCGCGCTCGATCCCGAACGGCGGGATTTGCGCCGCAGCCGGATCGGTCAATACTTGCGACAGGACCAGCCCCGGGCTGATTGCCGACCACACCGCAGCAAACAGCACCGCGGGCAGCGCGGCCCATAACGCGACATACCAGGCATGATAGACCGGCAGCGAGAGGAGCTCGCCGCCGTCGACCCGGGCTGCGCTGCGCATGGTCCACGCCCGCGCGCGCGCCGCCAGCCATCCTGCAAGCCCCAAGGCGATGGCCAGGAGTACAGGAATGGCGGGCGTCATTGCGCTTGGTTGGCCTGCTTTACTTAAGGCTGCTGGGATCGAGCAGGGTCATCGCTTTGGCGGTAGCAGCGCTGGCGGCGAGAACCGAGTCAGGAGCCACAACCATGCCTTGCTTAGCCAAAAGTCCGTCCTTGCCCCAGCTCTTAGCCCATTCGGCGACATATTCGCGCAGGCCCTTGATTGCATCGAGGTGCGCCGCCTTGACGTAGATGTAGAGCGGGCGCGCGCCAGGGTAAGTGAAGTCCGAAATCGATGCGTAGGTCGGCGCAATCCCGTTCATCGTCAGCCCGACCAGCTTGTCGGAATTCTCTTCAAGGTACGAATAGCCGAAGATGCCGACCGCCTTGGGATTAGCTTCAAGCTTCTGCACGATCAGGTTGTCGTTTTCGCCCGAGTCCACATACGCGCCGTCGCTGCGCACTTCGCCGCAGACCTTGTCGTGCTGGTCCTTGTTGCTGACCTTCAATGCCTTCATCTCGGCATTGGCGTCGCAGCCCTTCATCAGGATCAGCTCCTTGAGCGCATCGCGCGTGCCCGAGGTGCTCGGCGGGCCGTAGACCAGGATTGCCTCGGCGGGGAAGGCCGGGTTGACGTCGCGCCAGGTCTTGGCGGTGTTGGGCTTGCCGTAAGGGTTGGCAGCGAGCGCCTTGTAGACATCTTCAGGCGTAAGCTTGAGGCCGAGGCCGCCCTTCGATTCCGCGAAGGCAACGCCATCAAGCCCGACCTGGATTTCGACGATTTTGTCGACCTTGTTCTTGGCGCATTCCTCGTACTCGCTCTTCTTCATGCGGCGCGAGGCGTCTTCGATATCGGGATATTGCACGCCAACCCCGGCGCAGAACAGCTTCATGCCCGCGCCGGTGCCGGTGCCTTCGACGATCGGCGATTTGATCGCCGAGTTCGACTTGGCGAGCGAATCGGCCACCGCCTTGGCGAAGGGAAACACGGTCGAGGAACCGACTGCGCGGACCTGGTCGCGCGAACCGCCCTGGCCGCCGCCGCAAGCTGATAGCAATGCTGCGGCCGACACGGCTGCAGTAAAGGCGATGATAGATTTTCTGGTCATGCGAATCGCTCCCTGTGGCGTTACCTGACCTGCGCTCTGGTCTGCTTGTGTGACAGATCCATGACATTATGCTGGCAGCGAGTGCTTGTCACCTAATGGTCGAACGATTGACACAGACAGTCATGAATGTGTCACAAAAACTTCATACCAAGCGCGGCAACAACCGCCAGTCAGGGGATCCCATCAAATGCGCTCAATGCTTCTACCGCTGGCCTTGGCCGCGACCATCGCTGCCGCTGCGCCCGCCGCTGCGAGCGAGGACACCCAATACTGGCAGACGCTCAACGTCGGCGTTGCCTTGCCCGGCAATTTCAAGGTCTCGAACGAGACGGTGCTCCGCTCGAGCGACGCCAAGGGGTTCTACGAGGTCGAGAACAACTTCATGGTGGGCAAGAAGGTCAACAAAGTGGTGACCCTGTGGCTCGGCTACACGTTCGATCCGCAATACAACCACGGCACCTTTCGCTTCCGCGAACATCGCTTTCGCCAACAGGTCAACTTTGACAACTTTGCGGTGCTCGGCAAGGTTAAGCTGAGCGGGCGGCTGCGGCTTGAAGAACGCTGGCGCGAAGGTCAGACCGGAACCGGCTGGCGGCTGCGGCCGCAGGTCAAGGCGACCATGCCGATCGCCGGCAAAGTAACGCTGTCGGTGTCCAACGAGCTCTTCATCGACCTCAACAACAGCAGCTTCCAGACCGTCGACGGGCTTGAGCGGATGCGCAATGCGATCTTCGTGACGGTGCCACTTAGCAAAAAGATCGGTATCGATTTCGGCTATCTCAACCAGCACGGCTTCGTGCCCAATGGCCCCGATACCAGCGACCACGTGCTGACCGCCGGACTCTCGGCCTCGTTCTAGCCGCGCAGCATCAGCGGTAGCAGGACAGCGGCATCGGTGCCCTGGCTCAGTTCGCTGGTAATCTCGAGCGTGCCGCCGTGCCGCTCGACGATGTGCTTGACGATCGCCAGCCCCAGCCCGGTACCGCCCGAGGCGCGGCTGCGGCCGGGGTCGGTGCGGTAAAACCGCCGGGTCAGGTGCGGCAGGTGATGCGGGGCGATCCCGGGGCCGCGATCCCGCACCGAAAGCCGCGCCTGACTGTCGCCCTCGCGCTTGACCGAAACCGTCACCGGCTGATCGTCGGCACCGTACTTGAGCGCGTTGTCGATCAGGTTGCGGAGCAATTGTTCGAGTTGGCCGGGATCGGCGAGGATGATCGTGCCGGGCTCAGCCTCGGCCAGCGTGACGCGTTCCTTGCCTTTGAGCGATGACACTTCGGCCACCACCCGCGCGGCGAGCTGCGACAGGTCGATCGTCTCGCTCGGGCGATCATGCTTCTCGGCCTCGACATGGCTGAGCGTCATCAGGTCCTCGACCAGCGAGAGCATGCGCCGGGCTTCGCGATCGATGATCCCGACGAAGCGATTGCGGGTTTCGGGGTCGGTCGGCGCGCCCTCGTCGCCCAGCGTCTCGGCATATCCGATCACTGCCGCCAAGGGTGTGCGCAATTCGTGGCTGGCGTTGGCGACGAAATCGGTGTGCGCCCGGCTGACGTCGGATTCGGCGGTGCGGTCGGCCAGTTCGATCATCCAGCGGTCCCCGGCAATGGCGCGGCGGGTCAGCTGCCACAGGCTGCGAGTGCCGATGAAGCCGGGGATAGAGACGGTCGCACCATCGGGCATGTCGATCAATCGCATCGCATCGGGGTGGCGCAGCGCGATACGGGCATCCTGACCAAGCACATGGTGCCCCAGCGCTGCGCGCGCGGCAGCGTTGGCCTCGACAATGCGGGTTCCCTCAAGCAGCAGCAACGGCAGCGCGACCGGTTCGATCGTTTCGTGAATGGCGTCGCGCGACAGTTCGCGCACATCGACCCGCGCGTCGAACACCTGCGGCTCGGGCGTGGTCAGCCACAGCGAGCCCAGCCACAACGCCACCACCGCCAGCGCCAGCCAGATGTTGCTGCCGGCCGCCAGCATGGCGCCGCCGGCAATCAGGGCCAGGACGATGCCGGCAAGGGGAAGGGGGCGTTTGGTCAACATCGGCGTGCGCTGCATAGGAGGCGCCGGAGTGCCTGCCAATCGTTACCACTGCGCAAAAGGCGGGAAAAGTGTCCCGGCCTGGTGACCCCTACGGGAATCGAACCCGTGTTTCAGCCGTGAGAGGGCCGCGTCCTAACCGCTGGACGAAGGGGCCGATCGGATCGTCTGATGATCGAGCCAGATACTGCTTCGGCGCAGCGAGGATGGTGACCCGTACGGGAATCGAACCCGTGTTTCAGCCGTGAAAGGGCCGCGTCCTAACCGCTGGACGAACGGGCCATACCGGCTGCGCCGAAAGCAGGCCGCGCCAATAGGCACAGCGGCGCAGTGGGTCAAGCCATGAATGGGCGCAATCTACCCGGGGCTGGAATGACACACCGCCTGCAGCTTGTTGCCATCGGGATCGCGCACGTAAGCGCCGTAATAGTTGGGGTGATAGTGCGGGCGCAGGCCGGGTTTGCCTTCGTCGCTGCCGCCGTGCGCCAGCGCTGCGGCATGGAAGGCGTCGACCGTGGCGCGCGACTTGACCAGGTAAGCGATGTGCACGCCGTTGCCTGCGCGGGCGGGTTCGCCGTCGAAAGCCGGACCGACGAAAGTTTTAGGTCCGGTCGCTTCGCCAAAGGCGATCCCGCCGGGGCGTTCGAACAGGATCGGGTGGCCGAGAACCTCCATCACCGCGATCCAGAACGGCCGCGCTTTGTCCCAATCGTTGGTGCCAAGCGTAATATGGCTGAACATCTGCGGTCCCCCTCAGTCGGCAAATGCCGCATCGTCAACATGAAGCTCGGCTTGCGGGCGGTTCGACCAATCATCGATCCGCGCGCGCCCGGCGAGCCACAGGCGGCGGTGGTGCGTCGCGTGGAGCAGCGTCTGACCAAGTTCGGTGCTCGCAGCACGGAAGGCAATCGCCTTGAAATTTGCCCCATCCTCGCCGCGCACGATCAGGCGAACGTGATCGGTCCCGACCAGATCGGCCTTGACCATCCGCACTGGCCCCACCGCGACCCGCGGCCCAGGCCAGCCCATCCCGTAAGGCCCGGCGCTCTCGAGCGCTTCGACCAGGGCAGGGGTCAACCCGCCGGGGGCAAGCGCTAGATCGAGCTGCATCGACTGGTTGGCCATCGCCCCCGTCACCGCGCTGCCAAGCCGCTCGTCGAGCCAGTCACTAAGCGCATCGAGCGCGCCGGGCGCGATGGTGAGGCCCGCTGCCATCGCGTGCCCGCCGCCCGCGATCAGCAAGCCCGCCTCGCGCGCGGCCATGATTGCCGAGCCCAGATCGACCCCGGCGATCGAGCGGCCCGAACCTTTGCCGTTGCCGTGCTCATCCGCGTCAAGTGCGATGACTAACGCGGGCTTGCCGGTCTTCTCCTTGATCCGCCCGGCGACGATCCCGATTACCCCGGGGTGCCAGCCTTGTCCGGCCAGCACCAATACGCTGCGGTTGTGCTGGCTGGCGATCTGCGCCTCGGCCTGTTCCTGCACCACCGCTTCGATCCCGCGCCGTTCTTCGTTGAGCGCCGAGAGCTGCGCGGCGATGGCGCGGGCCTCGTCAGGGTCCTCGGTGGTGAGCAGGCGCACGCCCAGCGTCGATTCGCCGACGCGCCCACCGGCGTTGATTCTTGGGCCCAGCGCAAAACCAAGGTCCGAGCAGCTAGGCGCGCGGCTCAGCCGGCTGGCATCGATCAGCGCGGCCATGCCAACGCCTTCACGCTTGGCCATGACCTTGAGGCCCTGCGCCACAAACGCGCGGTTGAGCCCGTGCAGCGCCGCGACATCGGCGACCGTGCCCAGCGCGACCAGATCGAGCAACGCGAACAGGTCAGGCTCCGCGCGGCTCTCGAAAAAGCCAAGCTGACGCAGCACGCGGACGGTGGCGATGGCGAGCAGGAAGGCTACCCCGACCGCCGCAAGGTGCCCATGCGCGGCGCCGATGTCGCTCTCATCGAGCCGGTTTGGATTGACCAGTGCGGCAGCCTTGGGCAGCTCGGCCGAACATTTGTGGTGATCGACCACGATCACGTCGACCCCGGCATCGTGCGCCATGGCCAAGGCCTCGTGGGCCATTGCGCCGCAATCGACCGTGACAATCAGGCTCGAGCCTTGCTCGGCAAGCTTGACCAGCGCCTCTCCCGACGGCCCGTAACCTTCGAGCAGGCGGTCGGGGATGTAATAGTGCGCCTCCAGACCGAGCGACCTGAGCAGCCGGATCAGCAGTGCGGCACTGGTCGCGCCGTCAACGTCGTAGTCGCCGTAAACCGTCATCGTCTCGCCAGTCAGCACCGCCTGTGCGAGCCGTTCAGCCGCCGCATCCATATCGCGCAGCGCCGAGGGATCGGGCAGGAACGCGCGCAGCGAGGGGTTGCGGTGGCGTTCGACATCGCCCGCTGCAACCCCGCGCGATAGCAGCAGTTGCGTCACCAGATCATGATCGAGGTTGGCGCCATTGCCCAGGTCCATATTGCCGCCGCGCCAACGCCAGGTGCGGCCTGAGATCGAGCGGTCAAGGCCAAGGATCGAAGCTGAGGTGGCGGTCATGTCCTCTGCCTAGCCGAGCCGGGGCGACAACAAAAGCATGGCGCGATTGTTTGGCGGCAATTGACAACTTTCCGGTTCGGGCGTGGACTATGGTCAGACAGGTTGGAAAAAAGGGGTAGGATCATGGCATTCGATCGCAGACTGGCAATCGCGGCGGGTCTCTGCGCGGCGGGCAGCGTCGTGGCATTGGCGGTTGTGCCGGTTCAGGCACAGCGCGCACCCGGCAACGGACCGGTCGCGCGTTACGACATGCGCGTGGGCACCGTCTCCGGCTTTGCCGCGATGGGCGGCGGGTTCGGCGGGGCGATGAGCATGGCCTTCGGCGGCGGTGGCAACAAGGTTCAGCACGAGCTGCTGCTGCGGCTCGGGTCGAGCCAAGCGCCAGGCGGCAGTCCCAAGGCCGATCACTTCATGCCATCGGGTGCCAAGTTGGGTAAATCGGTTGCCTTGGTCACCCCGACGCAGGAGCGCGGTCCGGCCGATCAGCTCCCCGGCCAGCGCGAGGGGCAGAAGCCGACCGGGCGTATCCTGATTTTCTGGGGTTGCGGCGAGCATGCGCCCAAGGGCCAGCCGGTGATCATCGATCTGGCCAAACTCAGCGCGGGACAAGTCCCGCCGGGGCTGTGGTCGAGCACGGTGCTGCGCGATTGGGGCCCGACCTTGCAGAACAGCAAGACCTTCGGGCGCTGGCCGGCCGAGGACGGCAAGATGGTCAAGGCCGATAGCTCGCTGCTCGGCGCGCACCGCATTGCCGGCAATTATTCGCCCGAGATTGCGTTCAGCCTGAACCAGGACTTCCTCGCGCCGCTGCAAACGACCAGCACTCAGAACCCGAGCGGTTCGAGCCTGCTCACGTGGAATGCCGTACCGGCCGCGACCGGCTATCTCGCTTTCCTGTTTGGCGGGAAAATGGCGCAAGGCGGGCAGATGGGCGACATGGTGATGTGGACCAGCAGCGCCTCGCGCCAGTTCGGCGGCGGGTTGAGCGACTGGCTCACCCCTGCGCAAGTGGCTGGGCTGGTCAGGGACCGCACGGTCATGGCCCCGACCACGACCAGCTGCACCATCCCCGCCGAAGTGCGCAGTGCCGGGGCCGATTTCCGCATGGGCACGCTGACCGCGTTCGGACCTGAGGCGGACTTCTCCTATCCCGTGCGCCCCACCAATCCCAAGGAAGCGTGGAACCTGCAATGGACGGCGCGAGTGCGCTATCGTTCGGCAACCAGCTGGATGGACATGCCCGGCATGCCCGGCCAGGCCGAGCAGCAGCAGGGCCAGAAGAAGTGCAAGCCCAAAGGGCTGGGCGGGCTCCTTGGCGCGGTAACCGGCGCGGGGTGCTGAGCTGAACCGATCATGCTGCTGATCGTGTGGCACAGCCGGACCGGGGCGAGCCGCGCCCTGGCTGAAGCCGCAGCGGCCGGAGCCGGCGCTGATGCGCGCATGCTCGCTGCAGCCGAGGCGACTCCAGCGGATTTGCTGGCGGCGCAGGGCTATCTGTTCGTTTGCCCCGAAAACCTCGCGACGATGAGCGGGGCGATGAAGGAAATGTTCGACTGCTGCTATTATCCGCTGCTCGGCCAGATCGAGGGACGCGCCTATGCCAGCATCGTTTCGGCGGGGAGCGACGGAAGCGGCGCGCAAAGGCAGCTCGACCGGATCGCAACCGGATGGCGGCTGCGCCGGGTGGCCGAACCGCTGATCGTCAACCTCAAAGCACAGACGCCCGAAGAAATCATGGCGCCAAAGTTGGTGCCTGCGGCAATACTCAATCTGGCGCAAGAACTTGGTGCGTCACTGTCCGCCGGGCTTGCAATGGGTGTTTTCTAGTCGCTGATTGTAGTGTTTGGTCCGAAGTCGAGCGAATTAGCGCAGCAGGACTCGACTAAACCCCGCCAAAAGTGCGACAGGTCAAGAATCGACATTCCGGTGGTGAGGGAATTGGGCATCGGCGCAGCAGACGGCAGTATAAAGGCGGACTACAACGCGGTGCTTTCGCTGGTCTTCGCTGAAGGCCGGCGTCCCGACGTGGCGGCAGTCCAGTCCTTGGCGAACGGAGAGGCAGCAGGTGCTGGCGCCATCCGCTTTGCCGTGAGCCACGCGCCTGACCCGGCGGAGGGCTGGATAGAGATATTGTCGTGCGGCTTGACTTTCGACTGCGCCGGACTTGCTCCGGCACAGCCTGTGCCAACCCCCGACGGCGGGGCGCTGCTCGGTCTGGAGAAGCAGCCGCTGGGCGAAGCGATTTCGCTGAGCCCCGGGCCGCACCTCGCCGATGCAATGGGGATGCTCCCGGTGGTGAGGGTACTCGCGGGACTGGGGGCGCAGCTCGCTGCCTTGCCCGGCGCCGCTGCAGTGATCTGGAACCCGGCGCGGTGCTGGATGCCGCCTGCCTACTTTGGCAAAGTGGTCGGCAACTGGCTGGCCAACGGGCCGTTCCCCGCGCTCGGGCTGACCTCGCTTGAACGTGAGAGCGATGGAGCGATCGTTTCGGTCGGGCTGGCGCTGCTGACCGGCCAGGAACTTCGCTTCCTGCCCGATCCCAAGCTGGTCCCGGCCGATATTGCCCGGATCGCGGTGCGACTGATCCATGCGCTGATCGAAACCGAGCCGCTAACCGGTCCGCACACCTTTGTCGGACCGGACCGGGAGACCTTGCTGGTCACGCCCAACCTGCGCGGCACCCAGCTCGACGTCACGATCGAACGTTGAACAACCTGGACCAGCGCAGAGGGTGCCGGGGAGCAGCTTGTCACACCTGACGCGCTCGGGGCTTGGTCTGCTTGGCGCCGAACGACAACGGCTGTCGTTTCGGGCGGTCAACCGGCCCGGCAGCCCCGATTTCGATCCTGGGTTGCAGCGCCATCACCTGCTCCCGCGTCAGCTGTTGACCAGCCGGACCTTCACCCCGCTGTTCGATGCGCTGGGTCGCAGCAAGGTCGATTTCGAAGATTTTCGGCGCAACGGGTTGCTGTTGCCCGCCAACGATAGCGCCGCGCTCAAGATCGGCCTGCCGCTCCATCGCGGGCCGCATCGCAATTACAACGCGATGGTGATCGAGCGGGTCGGGCAGATCGAGGCGGCGTGGTCGGCAGCCCGGTCGCGCGCGCCCGAATGTGCGCTCGAGGTGGCTTATGAGCGGCTTGAACTGCTGCAGCGCGCGCTGCGGCGCAGGTTGCTCGACCAGCATCGGCGGTTGCAGCTCAACCGGAACGATCCGCTGGGCAGCGGGATCGATTTCAGCGAGCTCGACGCGATGGCAGCGCTGCTGTGGCCGGCGACCCAGCCACCCGACAACGACTGACCTTACTCGCCCTCAATTGACCGACATCCCCGCCTTGGCCGCCAGTTCGCTGCGCGCCTGGTTGTATTCGGCTTCGAGCTTGTTCACGCGCTCGGCTACGCTGTCGATTGCGTCGACCGCGCCAATCCCCTGGCCTGAGCCCCAGATGTCCTTCCACGCCTTGGCCTCGGTGTTACCGCCCGAACCGAAATTCATCGCCGAAGGTTCGCTCTGCGGGAGATTGTCGGGATCCATTCCGGCATTGATGATCGAAGGCCGCAGATAGTTGCCGTGGACCCCGGTAAACAGGTTGGAATAGACGATGTCACTCGCGCGCCCATCGACAATCGCCTGCTTGTAGCCGTCCTGCGCATTGGCCTCCTTGGTCGCGATCCAGGGGCTGCCGATATAGGCAAAGTCGGCGCCCATCGCTTGCGCGGCGAGGATGGCGTGGCCGTTGGCGATCGCACCTGACAGCGCCACCAGGCCATCGAACCACTGGCGGATTTCCTGCATCAAAGCGAAGGGAGAGAGCACGCCAGCGTGTCCGCCCGCGCCGGCCGCGACCGGAATCAGGCCATCGGCGCCCTTCTCGATCGCCTTGCGCGCGAAACGGTCGTTGATCACGTCGTGCATGACGATGCCGCCCCACTTGTGCACCGCCTGATTGAGATCCTCGCGCGCGCCGAGCGAGGTGATGACCATCGGCACCTGCCACTTGGCGCAGACTTCATAGTCCTCTTCGAGCCGGTTGTTCGACTTGTGGACGATCTGATTGACCGCGAATGGCGCGGCAGGCTGTTCGGGGTTATCACGGTTGTGCGCGGCGAGTTCCTGCGTGATCCGGTGGAGCCATTCGTCGAGCACGCCCGAGGGCCGGGCATTGAGTGCGGGAAAGCTGCCGATGATCCCCGCCTTGCACTGCGCGATCACCAGATCGGGGGTTGAAATGATGAACAACGGCGAACCGATTACGGGCAGGCGCAGGCGGTCAAACGGAGCGGGCAGCGGCATTGTCAGGAATCCCCCATGGCAGTTTCGGTTTCTCTATGAGACCCAATTTGCCCTGTCGAGCGGAAGTGTGCGGCCAGTGCGTGGACCGCTTGGACCACAGTACTGGTCCTAAAAGACGGCACTACGATTTCGCGGTGCCGGATGAGGGACTGACGTGCGGAAAAGCTGGCCATTCGCGCAGGCTAGCAGGCCCGCAGCGAGTAGGAAAACTACCCTTCGCTAAAAGCCCTTCCCCGTGGGGAAGGGTTGGGATGGGGGTTCCACGCCTGCATGGACGCTCGGCTTCGCCTCACTCCCCCACCCCCAACCCCTCCCCGCCGGGGAGGGGAGCCGTGGTCGCAATCGCTAAAAGCTGGTATAGCTTCTTGCCATGTCCCCCATCATCATCGCCCTGGCCCGTGACGCCCAGCACCGCTTTTCCAAGCCGCCATGCGAAGCCATCACACTGCGCGCCGGGCTCGGCGTCGCGGGCGATGCCCACGCTGGTCGCACAGTTCAGCATCTCTCGCGCATGAAGCAGGACCCGAGCCAGCCCAACCTGCGTCAGATCCACCTGATCCACGCCGAGCTGTTCGACGAGCTGGCGGGGCGGGGCTTCGCAATCGAGCCCGGCCAGATGGGCGAGAACGTGACAACGCGCGGCATCGACCTCCTCGGCCTGTCCGCGGGAACACGGCTGCGGCTCGGCGCAGAGGCCGTGATCGAGATCACCGGCCTGCGCAATCCGTGCCACCAGCTCAACGGCCTCGCGCCGGGGCTGATGGCGGCAACGCTGGACCGCGATGCGGACGGCGAGCTGATCCGCAAGGCCGGGGTGATGGCGGTGGTGATTACCGGCGGGGAGATCGTGGTGGGCGAGGCAATCACGCTTGAATCGGTTCCGCTGGTCCATGAGCCACTAGGCCCGGTCTAGGTCTTGCGGGCAAATTCGGGCCTGAACGATCGGCTGCTTTTTGGGCGGCTAGCTCTGCATGGTGAAGGGCTGCTGTGGGGTGGAAAGCGGCCAGGCGGGTTTCGCGAGGCAGTGTCGTTGAACGGTCGTTCCCCAAGACGCGAACTTTGCTCAATCTCTTGCTGTCGCGACGACGATCTTCGACGGGATCGGCACCTCGAACTTCGCAGCTTCGCCGGTTGCGGGCATTTTAATCTTGCCGCCGACTTGATCAGCCAGACGCTTGACAACTTTCATCCCTAGCCCATGTCCCGTCCCATCGACAAAGTCCTCGGGCATACCTGCCCCGTCATCCGAGACGATGAGCATGAACCCGTCCGGTGCCGGTGCCAAGCTGACTCTAATCGTGACGTCATTACCTTTGCAGTGCTTGAAGGCATTCGTGACAAGTTCGTTCGTGATAAGCCCTAACGGGACGGCATGATCGACGGCAATCTGGACCGGTACGGTATCGAGTTGAAGGGTTACGCCCTCACGGGCGAGCGACGCACGCAAATCACTACAGATTTGTCCCAGATACTCGTCGAACTGCACGATACCAACCCGTGCGCCTTGGTAGAGCCGCTCGTGAATGCGGGCCACTGCCTGTATACGCGTGGCGGCAACCGTGAGCGCCTGCTTCACATCGAGCGACTGCGTCGAACCGCCCTGCATTGAGAGGAACGACGAAACGATCGACAAACTGTTGCGCACGCGGTGATCGATCTCGCGCACCATGATGTCCTTATCGTCGAGCGCTTTGCGCAAGCCATCTTCCAGCGCGACGCGTTCGGAAAGGTCATAGAAGTAGCAGACGACTCCGTAATTTCCGTCGGGTAGCGCAATTCTTTCTATCCGCCAGTCATAGGCTTCAGTGGCATCGATATCCCCGCGCTGCTCAACAGTGCGGTGACTGATATAGGGCTCGCCGGTTACAAGTGCGTTGCGAAAGTGCTCGACCACCTCCGTTGCGAACGGCTCCTGCCAGATCACCCGCAGAATCTCCGCAAAATCACGGCCCAGGAGCGGCGTAACGCCCGAAAAGACCTTTTCACAGCCGAGACTGGTGTGAAGCATCTTGAACTCGTGATCGATTACGTAAATGCCGAATGGATTGTTCCGCACAAGCGCCTGAAAAGTATCAGCATTGCGCGCCAGTTGCAGGCGAGCCTCGGTTGTTTGTGTGATGTCGCGATGCACGCCCACCCACTCCCTGATTGCGCCATCGTCATCGAACACGGGGACCGCGCAAACGCCGAAGCGCCTCCATTCACCGCTGCGCATTTTCACGCGATGTTCGAAATTGAACGTACGCCGCTCGGCCACCGCCTGCTCCCAGGCATCGACGGTCGGTTGCGCGTCATCTGGATGAAGTGCCTTCGACCAGCCAAACCCTTGATATTCTTCAAATGACTGGCCGGTAAGTTTGGCCCACCCTGGCTGCTCGCCGGTCATGCGGCCCTCGGCATCGTTGGTCCAAAGAGCGTCGGCAAAAGCTTCGACAGCGGCGCGAAAACGCTGCTCGCTAGCGCGCAGCACGGAGTCCGCGCCGTCAATCATGTTCGTCATGATCCGTTCCTTGCTTCTCGCCGGCAGAACGGCGTCCGCTGCCCAGATAGGAACGGTGACACGGCTGTATCGCAATCATGGAGAATCACAATCGGCAGCCAAGGCATGAAGACTGGCCTTGAGGCATAAGAAGGTGACGTGAATGGATGCTAGGTCAAAACCGCCGTGGTGGCGCGCTGGACGATTTCGTCTTCCCGAGCCGCGTCAACTATATTGGTCACCTCAGCACCCGCCCGTATACCCGGTTGGTCGGCGAGTGGGGCGGTGCTGTTGGCCTCCCCACCCGATGGCCGACGGATCCGGCGTTTGAACAGACGGCGGCTTTCGGGGAGTGAATCCAGACCGTCGAACGGCGGCAATCGGGTCGTAACCGGACAGTCCGCTTTTGTTTGAATCTCTCGAATAGCGGACACGTCCATCAGCAAGCAATGACCATCAACCAAGCCGTCGCCCCGTGCTCGACACGGGGCTTGGCTTTTCTTCGGACTTCGCCTCTGACATAAACCCTGCATGCAAAAGGGCGGCTGGGTCTACATCATGGCGAGCCGCTACCGCGGCGGGATGTACGTCGGGGTGACTTCCGACCTGATCCGGCGCGTCTGGCAGCACCGCGAAGGCGAGGGTTCGATCCATGTCGCGGATTTTAAAGCGGCGTGCGCAAAATCTGAAGCGCCCGTCATCCCGGCGAAGGCCGGGACCCAGTCCAAACAAGAAAACAGAGACGCTTGGCGGCTGCCTTTTCAGAAGTGCTGGGTCCCGGCCTCCGCCGGGATGACGATTCAGGTTTATAGCGTTTTGCTCTAACAAGAAGCGTCTGGTCTATGCCGGAGGTCATGAGGAAATCGAACCCGCAATCGCCCGCGAAAAGCTGGTCAAAAAGTGGCGACGCGAATGGAAATTCGCGCTGATCGAAGCCGATAACCCCGACTGGCTCGACCTGTGGGAGCAGTGGTATCCTTCAGGCGGAACGCCAGAACCCTGCGTCGCTGTTTAGCCAAGCCCCGTGTCAAGCACGGGGCGACGAGAGGTGATTGTAATTTTCGACCCCCAGCCGCTACCCCCCAGACTCCACGCGCACGCTGCCGCTGCGTTCGAGCTTGCCCCAGCCAACCATCCGCCCGCGCAGCGCCGAAACGATCGAGCGGATCACCACCCCGTACATCAGCTGGCGATAGACGAACCGCTGCGCCAGCATCAGTAGCGCCGGAAAACGTTGCCGGGTCGGTTCGAGCCGGTAGGCAATCCACCCGGCGAGCAGATCGATCGATACAAATGCAGCCCAGAACAGCCCGAGCCGCAGCACGTCGCTTTGAGTCTGGTCCCAGCCGTGCTGCTGCACCCGCAGCACGGTGCCAACGATCGAGACCACCAGCGCGAGGTCGATCATCGGCGAGATTGCCGCGAACACGATCTGGAACAGCCAGGCCTGCGGCATGCCGAACCACGCGAGTCCGCGCGGATTGCCGCTGCGGAGTACTGCGCGGTGCTTCCACAGGCATTGCAGCGTGCCGAACGACCAGCGATAGCGCTGTTTGCCCAGCGCGGCGAAAGTCTCGGGCGCTTCGGTCAGCGCGACTGCTTCGACATCGTAGGCGACCCGCCAGCCCCGCCGCTGGATCGCGATGGTCAGGTCCTGGTCCTCGGCGAGGGTATCCTCGGGATAGCCGCCGACCGCATCAAGCGCCTCGCGCCGCCACGCGCCGACTGCGCCTGGCACCACGGTAATCGCGCGCAAGGCATCGAGCGCGCGGCGCTCGACGTTCTGTGCGGTGACGTATTCGATCGCCTGCCAGCGAGTGATCAGGTTGATCCGGTTGCCGACCCGCGCATTGCCCGCGACCGCACCGATCAGCGGATCGACGAACCAGCGTACCAGCTTGGGGATGGTGTCTTCGAGGAACTGGGTATCGGCATCGAGCGCGATGATGATTTCTCCGCGCGCCTGCAGCAGCGCGCGGTTGAGCGCGCTGGCCTTGCCGCCGTTGGCCATGGTCAGCAGGATGACTCGCGGATCGCTGCCGAAGTGCTCGCGTACCAGCGCGCTGGTCGCGTCCTTCGAGCCGTCGTCGGCGACGATCACTTGCAACGCTGGATAAGAGCTTGCCAGCACCCGTTCGAGTGAGCCGATGATCACCCGTTCCTCGTTAAAGGCCGGGACGATCACCGACACGGTCGGCTGGTAATGTTCGCTCCCCTCGGGCGCGCGTGAGACGCGGTCGAGCAGCGCGAGCACGGTCATCACCACCGCGCGAGCAATGCCCAGCGCGATGGCGAAGAAGAACAGCCAGCGGATGGAGTAGCCGATGCCCGCCAGCGCCGCGAAGACGCCAACGTCGGCGGCAACGGCTACACGGTCGGCGCTGGCCACGCGCGGCATCAGGGTGTCATGCTGGGTCCCGAGCAACTGCGCGAGCGAGACCAGATGATAGCCCTCGGCGCGCAGCCGGTCGATGATCTGCGGCAGTGCGGCGATGGTCTGCTCGCGGTCACCGCCGCCGTCGTGGAGCAGGACGATATTGCCGCTCTGCTCGGTGGTCGCGCCGTGAACCTGCGCGAGCGTGCCATCGACGATCGCCTGCACCCCCGGCCGCCGCCAGTCCCCCGGATCGACGTGCAGCCCGACGATGGTGTAGCCGAGCCGCTGCGCAATCGCCGCCGGTACCAATTCGTCTGACGTGGTCGGCTCGGCATCACCGAAATAGGGCGCGCGGAACAGCCGGGTGGAGCGCCCGGTATAGGCCTCGATCAGCCGCTGGGTGGCGTTGAGTTCCAGCTCGGTGCCCAGCTGGGTTTCCTGCGCAAGATTGGGGTGAGTGTAGCTGTGGTTACCGATCTCGAACCCATCGGCGGCGATGCGGCGCAAGATGCCGGGATGTTCGAGCCCGTTCTCGCCGATCACGAAGAAGACGGCGGGGGCGTGCTTGGTCTCAAGAATATCGAGTATCTTCGGGGTGACATCCGGATCGGGGCCATCGTCGAATGTTAGAACCACGTTGCTGGTATTCTGTCCGCCCGAGCGTTCGATTTCGAATGGCATGGGTAGCTTGGTGTAAGTTTCGCCGGTGATAAGCTTGCCCGAATAGCTAATCTGCCGCGCCCCGCTCGAGGGACTCGCAGCGATGCGCAGCACCTCGCCGTTGCCGGCCACATCGGCGCCAGTGGCCGGTGCAATCGCTGCAAGATCGGGCAGGCGACCCGCACGGCTGGCCGACAGCGCCTCCCAAAATCCGGGGTCCTCACTGCCAAGCCGCCACAGCGCCACCCCGGCAACCCCGCGCAGCTGCGACAGCTGGTTCCAGCTCGCCGCCGCATCGAGCATCCACACCGTGTGCTTGACCCCGTCTTCTTCGTAGGCGAACCCGCTGTTGCCGCTTTGCGGATCGAACTGCGGCACTGCCTGACTGTCATGCGCGGCGAGCCAAGCCTCGTCGAGCGTCATCGAGTCAGCCTTGCCGTCGTGCCAGTCGTAGGCGTAACTGCCCACCGCGATGACCAGCTTGTTCGCCGGGACCTTGGCCCGGGCATTGGCCAGCCGATCAGCAAACCAGGCGTTCGAGGCGATCGGTCCGGCCTCGCCGCCTTGCCAGTGCTCATCGTAGTCCATTACGAAAATGGTGTCGGCCGCTGCGGCGAAGTGGGCCAGATCCCAGCCCGGATCATTCGCCGGCGCAGTCAGACCCAGTTTGAGGCCGGCTTCGGTAAAGCGGCGATGATTGCGGGCCAACATCGCAAGATACGCGGGGACGCTGGCGGCAGGCAGGTTTTCGATATCGAACACCGCGCCGTTCCAGCCGCCCTGCCGGGCTTGCGCGATGATCGCGGTTACCAGTGCATCGGCGCGCGACGGACTGGCTAGCACCGAAGCCATCCCCGCGCCGGAAAACTGGTCGTGCTCGACATTCTGGACCATCAGCATCATCGCGGGATGATGCAGCGACGAGCTGAGCTGACTGTGTAACCGCACGTCGGGATCGACCGCAATCGTGTTGCGCGCGGTGTTGATCAGGCCGTCGGCAGCGACCACCCAGTCGAGATCGCCCCAATGATTGCGGAGTGAGGTCGCGCTTTCCTCGTCCCACGGCACGTAGAACCCGATCCGCAGCGGCAGATTGCCGGTATTGGCGGGAGCCAAGCGGGGCAACTTGTGGCGAATTCGGGCGATGTGGGTGAGGAACGGCAGCGGCTGTTCGCGCTCGCGGTCGAAGGCCAGCGCGGCCGCGGCGGGCATCTCGACCAAAGTCGCAGCAAACCCGAACGCGGCGACCACGATCAGCACCAGCAAGCCAAACGCAATGCGCCCGACCAGCCGGCGGCGGCGGCCGGTGCTGTCAAAGAAGATCGGCGAGGTCATTCGTTCGGCCCATCACCAGTCTGAGCGCGGAATGTAAAGTTACGTTGCCGTCATGAAGCGAGCTAGTGCCAGACCTGCCGGTACAGCGCTTCGATCTCGCTTGCGTCAGCAAGGCGCGGATTGTTGGCGGGCGAGCCTGAGCCGAGCGCTTGCTCCACCATCAGCGGGATCAGCGCTTCCCACCGCTCGCGCTCGATCCCGTAGGCGCGCGGCGAAGGCACCGCCAGATCGGCATTGATCCGGTGCAAGGCTTCAACCAGCGCGCCGACCGCCGACTGATCGGCTTCGCTGTCGTCGGCCAGCCCCATTGCCCGAGCACACTGGGCATAGCGGGGCAGGGCAGCTGGAGCGGACCACTGCGTAATGGCGGGCATCAGCATCGCGTTCGAGAGGCCGTGCGAAACGTGGAAATGCGCGCCGATCGGCCGGCTCATCCCATGCACCAGCGCCACCGAACTGTTGGAGAAGGCGATCCCGGCCTGCAATGCGCCGAGCATCAAGGCTTCGCGTGCGACACGGTCGTGCGGATCGGCACAGGCGCGCGCGAGGTTGGGCCAGATAAGGCGCATCGCCGACAAGGCCATGCTATCGGCGAACGGGTTGGCGCGCTTGGAGACGAAGGCTTCAACCGCATGGACCAGGCTGTCGATCCCGGTGTCGGCGGTCAGACGGGGCGGTTTGCTCAGCGTCAGTTCGTAGTCGACCAGCGCGATCAGCGGCAGGTAGGCAAGGCCGGCGCAGAGCATCTTCTCGTCGGTCTCGGCATCGGTGATGACGGTGAAGCGCGTCGCTTCCGAACCCGTCCCGGCAGTGGTCGGGATCGCGATGATCGGCAGCCCCGGTACGTCTTCCTGATGCGGGGCTTTCAGGTCTGGCACGGTCCGGTCGCGCTTGACCGCGACCATCTTGGCGCTGTCAATCGGGCTGCCACCGCCGAGGCCGATCACGCAGTCATGATCGCCCGCGGCAAGAAACGAGCAGCCTTCGTCAATCGAGGCGACAGTGGGGTCGGGCACCACCCCGGTGAACGAGCGGCATGCGATCCCGGAGCCGCTCAGCAAGGCCTCGACCCTGCTCAGCAGCCCGGAGCTTTGCATCCATGCGTCGGTCACGATCAGCGGGCGCGACAGCCCCGCCGCTGCCAGCACCTCGGGCAGCTCATCCAGCACCCCGCCGCCGATGCGGATCGTGCGCGGCAGGTGGATCGCAGCCATCAGCCGAGCAGGTGTTCGATGCCGTAGAACTGCGCGGCGTTGCCGGCATAGAGCGCGGCCTTGTCCTCGGCCGAAGCGCTGCGGGTCAGGTGCTTGAACGCGTTCCACAGCACGGCATAACTCGCGCCCCATTTGTCGACCGGGTAATTGCTTTCGAACATCCCGCGCTGCGGCCCGAAGGCCTCGATGCAGGTTTCGATATAGGGCCGCCACATCGCCGCGAGCACTTCGGACGAGAGTCCGGCGGCGGGACCGTGGTCGGGCATTCCGGCGAATGACATCGCCAGCCCGCCGAGCTTGATCATGACGTTGGGGCATTGCCCCAGTTCCTTGATCACCGCGCGCCAGGTGTCGAACCGCTCGGGTAGCTTGCCGTGATAGCTCGCCATGCCGAGCGGCGTGCCGCAATGATCGAGCACGATTCGCTGGTCGGGGAAGGCCCGGGCGAGCGACAGGACATCGCCCAGTTGCGGCTCGAGCAGCCACGCATCGAAGGTCAGCCCCAATTCGCCGAGATGCTTGAACCCTTCGCGAAACTTGGCATCGAGATAGAGCCCTTGCGGCGCATGGAACGGCGGGCCGAGCACTTCGGGATCGGCATCCCAGGCTACGGCATGGCGGATCCCCTTGAAGCGCGGGCTGGCGCCCATCAAAGCTTCGAGCACCGGACGGGCGGCATCGCCGCGGGTCAGGTCGGCATGCCCAATGATCGCCGCGCACAGCCGCGCCGGGCCATAGAGCCCGCTGGCGCTTTGCGCCGCTACACCGTTCACAAATTCAACCTCGCCGACCGGTTTCAGTTCGTCCGCCGCGCCGACATTGTAGAATGCGCCGCATTCCATGAAGACCGTGCCG
>JARXKR010000007.1:0-5303 GCA_030271565.1 Pseudomonadota bacterium | reverse complement strand
TTCGTCCGCCGCGCCGACATTGTAGAATGCGCCGCATTCCATGAAGACCGTGCCGACCACATTGTGCCCGCAGCCGATCTCGGCCTGGATTTCATTGAAGGTGTAATAAGGTGAGAGCGCGATGCTGGCGATGAACGGGTGCAGTGGTTCCGGAAACGCGCCCATCAGCGGGCGCAAGTCCCACAGGTGATGATGTGGATCAATGATCGCCAAATCTGGCTCAAGTATGGTTTCGGGCTCGAGTATCGCTTCGCTCATGTCAGGTTTCTCCACATTCTGGCTGCAGCTTATGGCCGCCTTGGCGTTTGACAAGCGCTGATCCGCTCCGCATTAACCGTTCGATTAAAAATGCAAGGGAATCCGCCATGAAAGCCCTGACTTACCACGGCCTCCGCGATATCCGGCATGAGGGGATGGACGACCCGCAGATCGAGAACGACCGCGACGCCATCGTCCAGATGACCGGCTGCTCGATCTGCGGCAGCGACCTGCACATCTATCACGGTCACGGCTTCAGCGAGGATATCGGGTTCTGCGTCGGGCACGAAGCGGTGGGCGAGGTGGTCGAGATCGGGCGCGGTGTCTCGCGGGTCAAGCTGGGCGACAAAGTGATGATGCCGGCCGCAGTGGGTTGCGCGGCGTGCCGGTCATGCCTTGCAGGCAATGTCGCCAATTGCGAGTTCGGGGCAGGGGCCTGCTACGGCCTTTCGGCGCGGTTGCAGGGGGTGCAATCCGAACTGTTCCGGGTGCCGGCGGCTGATATGAACGCGGTTCCGATCCCCGACGGGATCAGCGAAGACCAGGCGCTGATGATGACCGACGCCATGGCCACCGCCTGGTACGGGGCACGCCGCGCGGACATTCGCCCCGGGAGCAGCGTTGCGGTGATCGGGCTCGGGCCGATCGGACTGATGGCGGTGGAAGCGGCCTTCGTGATGGGCGCGCATGTGGTCTATGCGATCGATCCGATTGCCGAACGCCGCGCGCTGGCAGCCGAGGCGGGGGCGATCGCGCTGCACCCGCAGGACGCGCTCGAAACAATCCGGGAGGCGACCCGGGGCCGCAAGCTGGAGTGCGTGATCGAGGTGGTCGGCAGCGATGCCACGGTCGATCTGGCGTTGCGGCTGGTGGCGCGGCGCGGCACGGTTTCGGTGATCGGGGTGCAGCAATCCAAGCGCTATGCCTTCCCGCTGGAACGGGCCTTTGCCGCCGGGCTCACTTTCCGCGCGGGGACCTGTTCGGTGCCCGAAGAACTGCCCGTGCTGTTCCCGCTGGTCCAATCGGGACGGCTAAAGCCCGAGAAGTACATCAGCCACCGCATGCCGCTTAGCGATGGGTCAGAGGCCTACCGGCTGTTCGAGGCGCGTGAAGCGGGCGCGCTCAAGATGGTGCTAGTGCCGGGTTAAGGCGTAGTCAGCACCCCGCAGCGCTGCTATCCAGCGCCGAACATGCCCAGCGAATCCCCCAATTCCCCAGCCTCGCTCGAACGCGCCGCCCTGTCGGTCGCGCTGGCCCGCGTCGCCAGTCAGGACCGTGCGGCGCTGCAGGAGGTCTATCGGCGCACCTCGCGGAAGCTTTTCGGCATCTGCCTGCGTATCTTCGGCGAACGGGCCGATGCGGAGGATGCCATGCAGGAAGTGTATCTGACGATCTGGCACCGTGCGGGCAGTTTCGATCCGGCGCGTGGCAACCCGATCACCTGGCTCGCCACGCTGACTCGTAACCGTGCAATCGACATCCTGCGCGCTGCGGGCCGCCGCCCGACTGCGCCGATCGAACTGGCTGACAATGTCGCCGACGAAAGCCCGGATGCTGAGGCCGTGCTGATCGGGCAAGGCGACGATGCGCGGGTCGTTGGCTGCATCGAGACGCTGTCCAAAAGCGATGCGACAATGATCCGTACCGCGTTCTTCGAAGGCACGACTTACGCCGACCTGGCGACACGGACCGCCATGCCGCTGGGTACGATCAAGAGCCGCATCCGCCGCGCCTTGCTCAAATTGCGGGAGTGCTTGTCATGACCGATGACGACGACCTGCTCGCCGCCGAACTGGCGCTTGGACTGGCAGATGATCCCGCAGCGGCAGCGCGCCGCGTGCAGGACCCGGCCTTTGCCGAGCGGGTGGCTTGGTGGGAAGAGCGCTTTGCCGGGCTGGCTGCGCCGCTCGGCGAGGAGCCTTCGCCGCAATTGTGGAACCGTATCGCCGCGCGGCTGCCGCAGAATGACAATAGCGGCGGACTGCTGCGCTGGAAGGTGATCAGCGGCGGGCTGGCGGCAGTGTCGGCCATCGCGTTGTTCATGCTCGTCCAGCGCCCGCAGATCGAACTGCCGCCGCAACCCGGCGCGCCCGCCGTCGCCAGCTTGTCGGGTGAGAAGGGTAGCGCACTGGCGATCAGCTACGACAATTCGACGCGCCGGATGACCATCGCGCCGGTCCAACTCGATCCGGGCAAGGGCGACGCCGAGCTGTGGGTAATCCCGGTCGGTTCGAGCCGAGCCGTTTCGCTTGGCGTGATTGATGCCCGCAAGCCCAGCTCACACCAGCTCAATCCAGCGCAGGCGCGGCTGGTCGCGGCGGGCGCGACCTTTGCGATTTCGCTCGAGCAGCGCGGCGGATCGCCGACCGGACAGCACCTCGGCCCGATCGTCGCGAGCGGAAAACTGGTCGAAACCTGAAAACCCACCCCCAACCCCTCCCGCAAGCGGGAGGGGGCGATAGGACGGTCTTGCCCCTCCCGCCTGCGGGAGGGGTTTGCGAGACTTGGTGAGCGCAGCGAACCTAGTCGCAGCGGGGTGGGTTTTTTCTCAGCGCAATGCATCCGCGCGGGCATGCGCCGCGTAACTTGAATGCTGGAGCGATTGGACGCCCGGCATCCAAGGAGGATTTCCCGATGAAGCTCAAATTTGTCCTGGCCGCCACCGCGCTGGCGCTGGCCGTCAGCCCGGCCGTTTCGAAGCCGATGATGCACTATCCGATGGTCGGTGGCGCGGCGATGTACCCGACCAAGAACATCGTCGAAAACGCCGTCAATTCAAAGGATCACACCACGCTGGTCGCCGCGGTCAAGGCCGCTGGCCTGGTCGACACACTGTCGAGCCCGGGGCCGTTCACCGTCTTCGCGCCGACCAACGCTGCCTTCGCGCGGCTGCCCGCCGGGACCGTCGACACCCTGCTCAAGCCAGAGAACAAGGGCACACTCACCGCGGTGTTGACTTATCACGTTGTCGCCGGCCGCGTGAACAGCGGCCAGCTGATCAAGATGATCAATGCCGGACATGGCAAGGCCGTGCTCACCACGGTCAACGGCGAAAAGTTGATTGCCAAAAAAATGGGCAGCAAGATCATGCTGGTCGATGCCAAGGGTGGCAGGGCCACCGTCACCATCGCCAATGTCATGCAGTCGAACGGCGTTATCCACGTCATCGATCGCGTGCTGCTGCCGTAATTTGAGTTTGCGCGCGCGGACGGACGCCGCGCGCGCATCACGAGCCCCGCCGGTTACTCCCGTTCCCCCTCGTGACCGGCGGGGTTCAACCTTTCCAGTCAGATGCTGGCGTTCGCCGCGCTGAGCACTGCGCGGACGCTGGCGGTGGCAACGTCCTCGTCGATTCCCACGCCCCACACGGTCTTGCCGTCGGCGTCGATGCATTCGACATAAGCCGCTGCGCGCGCATCCGAACCCGATGTCATAGCGTGCTCGGTGTAGTCTTGCACATCCAACTGCACCCCGAAGGTCTCCGCAATCGTCGCCACGACCGAGCTGATCAGTCCGTTGCCGCGCCCAGAAACCGATTGTTCCTTGTCGTCGACCGCAATTTTGCCTGCGAACACCCGGGTGCCGTCAGAGGCTTTGGTTTCCTCATAGTCGAGCAGCTGGAAATGCTGCGGCGTGCCGAGGTGATAAACCCGCTGAAATACCTGCCAGATATCGTCGGCGAACAGTTCGCGCCCGGCTTGATCGGCCAGCTCCTGGACATGGCCGGAAAAGTGCGCCTGCATCTTCTTGGGCAGCTTGAGCCCTTGGTCCTGCTCAAGCACCCAGGCGAACCCGCCTTTGCCGCTTTGCGAATTGACCCGGATCACCGCCTCGTAATCGCGGCCAAGGTCGGCCGGGTCGATCGGCAGGTAGGGCATCTCCCAGGTTTCGTCGTTCTGCTGCTCGCGCGCGGCAAAGCCTTTCTTGATCGCGTCCTGGTGGCTGCCCGAAAAAGAGGTATAAACCAGTTCGCCCACATAGGGATGGCGCGGATGGATCGGCAGTTGGTTGCAATAGGCAACGGTGGCCGCGATTTCGTCGATGTTCGAGAAATCAAGGCCCGGATCAACGCCTTGGGTGTACATGTTAAGAGCAACTGTCACCAAGTCACAGTTGCCGGTCCGCTCGCCATTGCCGAACAGGCAGCCCTCGACCCGGTCGGCCCCGGCCATCAGCCCCAGCTCGCAGGCAGCAATCCCGGTGCCGCGATCGTTGTGGGTGTGAAGCGAAATCACCACCGCGTCGCGATTGGGGATCATCCGCCCGAACAGCTCGATCTGGTCGGCATAGATGTTGGCGGTGGCGCATTCGACCGTCGCGGGCAGGTTGAAGATGATCGGCTTGTCTGCGGTCGGCTGAAGCACGTCCATCACCCCCGCGCAGACCTCGACCGAATATTCGACCTCGGCGGTCGAGAATGTTTCGGGGCTATATTCGAAGGTCCAGTCGGTTGTGTGATACTTTGCCGCCTGATCGCGCAGCACTTTTGCGCCTTCGACCGCAATCGTCTTGATCTGGTCCTTGCTCATGCCGAACACGATCCGCCGCCAGGCGGGGGACACTGCATTATAGAGATGGACGATGGCCTTGTCCGAGCCTTCGAGGCTGGCAAAACTGGTCTCGATCAGATCGCGGCGCGACTGGGTCAGAACCTGAATCAGAACGTCATCCGGCACCTTGCCCTGCTTGACCAGCCCCGAGATGAAATCGAAATCGGTCGCGCCCGAGGCGGGGAAGCCGACCTCGATTTCCTTGCAGCCAATCTTGAGCAGCAAGTCGAAGAAGCGCATCTTCTTTTCCGCGCCCATCGGATCGATCAGCGCTTGGTTGCCATCGCGCAAGTCGGTTGAAAGCCAGCGCGGTGCCTGCGTGATGACTTGCGACGGCCAGGTTCGATCAGGCAGGTTAATCGGCGGGAATGCGCGGTATTTGGCCGCGGGGTTCTTCAGCATGGTCATGGTGTGAGTCTCTGGAATGGCGGTGCGATCAGGGTGCGGAGGTTACTCTCCCTTGGGTGCCGCCAGGTGCCGCCCAAGTGACACACC
>JARXKR010000148.1 GCA_030271565.1 Pseudomonadota bacterium | reverse complement strand
AGACCCTGCTGGCGCGCGCGATTGCGGGCGAAGCAGGCGTGCCGTTCTTCACCATTTCGGGCTCGGACTTTGTCGAGATGTTTGTGGGCGTCGGCGCGAGCCGGGTGCGCGACATGTTCGAACAGGCCAAGCGCAACGCGCCGTGCATCGTGTTCATCGATGAAATCGACGCGGTCGGGCGGCATCGCGGCTCGGGTCTGGGCAATTCGAACGACGAACGCGAGCAGACGCTCAACCAGCTGCTGGTCGAGATGGACGGGTTCGAGGCCAACGAAGGCATCATCATCATCGCCGCGACCAACCGTCCCGACGTGCTTGACCCTGCGCTGCTGCGCCCGGGCCGGTTCGACCGGCGGATCACCGTGCCGTTGCCCGATATCGAAGGGCGCGAGCAGATTCTTCTGGTGCACATGAAGAAGGTGCCGCTGGCCCCCGACGTCGAGGCCCGCACGCTGGCGCGCGGCACCCCGGGCATGTCCGGCGCGGATCTGGCTAATCTGGTCAACGAAGCCGCGCTGATGGCCGCGCGCCGCAGCAAGCGGCTGGTCGCGATGGCGGAGTTCGAAACTGCCAAGGACCGGATCATCATGGGCACCGAGTGGAAATCGCTCGTGATGACCGATGACGAGAAGAAGATGACCGCCTATCATGAGGCTGGCCACGCGCTGGTGCGAATGCACGAACCCGCGTCAGACCCGATCCACAAGGCAACGATCATCCCGCGTGGCGGCGCCTTGGGCATGGTCGTGAGCATGCCCGAGCGCGACAACTATTCGTACCACCGCGACAAGATGTTCGCCGATCTGGCGACGGTGATGGGCGGCCGGGTCGCCGAAGAGGTGATCTTCGGACACCAGAAGGTTTCGTCAGGCGCTTCGGGCGATATCCAGCAAGCGACCAAGCTGGCGCGCGCGATGGTCCTGCGCTGGGGCATGTCCGACGCACTGGGTCCGCTTGAGTACGAGGAAGAGCAAGGCGGCGGCTATCTGGGCTATTCGCAGAGCGTGCGGCACAGCATGTCGAACGAGACCGCGCAATTGATCGATACGGAAATCAAGCGGCTGGTCGAAGGCGGGCTTAATCGCGCGCGCGAAGTGATCAACGGTCATACCGAGCAGCTGCACCTGGTCGCCAATGCGCTGCTCGAATACGAGACGCTGACGGGGGATGAGATCAGGTCATTGGTCGACAACGGCAAGATCAACCGGCCCGATGCACCCGAGCCGGGTTCAGGCCTGACCCCGGTGCGCGGCTCGGCCATTCCGCGCGCGGGCAAGCGTTTCGTCGGGGTGGCCGCGCGCGAGCAGGCCTGATTACTCAGCCGATCGACAGCACCAGCACCGCCAGCGCGAACAGCGTCAAGGCAACCATGGCAAAACCGCCAAGCCCGATCGTCCGCCACAGCGCGCCCGTGCGGGTCAGGCCATAGGTCTCGCGCAGTTGCCGGTGCATGTGGAACGGCACGTAGAGGATCAGTAGCGCGATCAGTCCGCCCAGGCTGGTCCAGACATTGATCGCCGTAATCGCCGCCAGCACGATCAGCATGAAGCACAGCGAATAGGTCACGAACACGGTGTGATCGTAGAGGTGGAAGCGGCGGTTGAACGGGAACAGCAGCCATACGAACGGCACGCTCAGCGGGATCAACAGCCAGCTGTATTTATAGGCGCTGGACTGGACCTTATACATCGCCAGCTCGGGATTGGCCCTGGCATCGCGCCACGCCTGGTTGAGCGTTCCTGCAGCCACACCGCTGGTGATTTCATCGGGCAGCTTGTTATTCTTGCCGTTGCGGATGCCCTTAAGCGCGGCCTCGGCCCCGACCAATTTTCCTTTTATCGCATCGGTGCCCTGGTGAGCCTGCTCGGCTGCCGCGAGCTCCGCCTTGATCGCGGCGACGTGCTTGACCGCCTCGCCTTCGGCTGTCGCGCTCTTGGCCCCGACCACCGCATTGGTATTCTGATCGAAGTGGATCGGATCACCCGCCAGGTTGAACAGCGCGAAGGTCAGGAACACCACGAACAGGAACAGCGCGATCGGGCTGACATAGCTCGCGCGGCGGCCGTCGATATATTCGCGGGTCAGCCGCCCGGGATGCCACGCCAGCATTGGCAGGGTGCGCCAGATCTTGCCCTCAAAGTGGAACACCCCGTGCACCAGATCATGGAAAAACGCGGCGATGGTCCTGTGGACGTGCGCTGCCTGCCCGCAACCATGGCAGTGGCTGCCCAGCAGCACGGTGCCGCAGTTGAGGCAGGCCGCTTCGTGGCTGTGGCCATCTTCCGGTCCATTAGCCGGCGCCTCGCCGTGCGCCGGTTCAACCGCACGCGCAGCCAAGGCGCCGGCCGCGATATCGCCGATAAATTGCCCCGGTTCGCTCACAGCCCGCGTACTCCACCCACTTGCGCCATTCATGGTCTTGTCAGGCGCGCTGGGTCAAGGCACGAACGATACCTGCATTGGGGAACCGGCATATGAAACGTGTGATCATTATGGCGCTGGCTTTGTTCGCTGCACCAAGCGCGGCGCTGGCCGCGCGCGGCGACATGAACCTTGCGGTGTTCATCTCCAAGGCCGAGACGCTGCAGGCGCAGGGCCCGATGGCGCTGTTTTCGCCCGAGCTCGATGTGCTCAAAGCCGAAGGCAAGGCAGCGGGCGAATCGTACCGTACGCGGCTTCTGCAGGAGCGCGCATCGGGGCGGCCATCGAGCTGCCCGCCCGAAAATGCCCAGATCGTTCCCGAGGAACTGGTCGCGTTCCTCAAGCGCTATCCCGCCAACGTTCGTCCGCGGTTGACGATCCGGCAGGGCGTGGCCGATTATTTCATCCGCAAGTACCCCTGCGCGCGGCGCTGACAGCAAAAGGCCCGCCTCCTTTGCGGAAGCGGGCCCTTTTGAAGCTATCCGGAAGCGAGAGGAATTACCCCTCGTAATCGCCGCCGATCGAGGTGTTGCGCACCGGCGCGGCAGCGGTGATCCGCAGCGCTTCGGCCGACTGGCTGAGCGAGCCGACATCATCGACCTCGTCATCGTCCTCGGGCAGCACGCGCTGGAGCGAGTTGATCACCGATTCCTTGAGCAGGTCTGGACGCACGGTAACCTCGGCGATCTCGCGCAGGGCAACCACCGGGTTCTTGTCACGGTCGCGGTCGATGGTCAGTTCGGCCCCGCCCGAAATCTCGCGCGCACGTTGCGCAGCGAACAGCACCAGGTCGAACCGGTTGGGAATCTTGTCGACGCAATCTTCAACGGTAACGCGCGCCATAGGCACTCCAATTCTTGCACAATGCGGGAAAGCACCGCGCTTACCCGGCAAACGTTTGATAAGTCAAGAAATATTCGCATATACTGTTGATATATAACGGTTATTTTGGCGAATCAGTCGTAGCTATGGGCTGCCATGCTGTCATCGGCGAGATCGCTGAAGCGGGTGATGCGGGGTTCGAAGCGCAGCCGGACCTTGCCGGTCGAACCGTGGCGCTGCTTGGCGACGATCAGCTCGGCAAGTCCGAACACCCGTTCCATTTCTTGCTGCCAGGCGGCGTGGGCTTCGTGGCTTTTGGCATCGTCGTCGGCCTGCGGGACCTTGGGTTCCTTGTTAGCGACGTAATAATCCTCGCGGAACACGAACCAGACCATGTCGGCGTCCTGCTCGATCGAGCCCGATTCGCGCAGATCGGAGAGCTGCGGGCGCTTGTCCTCGCGCTGCTCGACCGCGCGGCTGAGCTGCGACAGCGCGATCACCGGCACGCCCAGCTCCTTGGCGAGCGTCTTGAGCCCGCGGCTGATCTCGGAGATTTCGTTGACCCGGTTATCGGTGCTGCGCCCCGATCCCTGCAGCAGCTGCAGGTAATCGACCACCACCAGGCCGATATCGTGGCGGCGCTTGAGTCGCCGGGCGCGGGTCCGCAATTGAGCGATCGACAGCGCCGGGGTATCATCGATGTACAGCGGCAGTTCGGCGAGCCGCTGGCTCGCGAACGAGAGCTGCTGGAAATCCTCGCGGCTGATCTTGCCCATCCGCAGGGCTTCGCTGCTGATCCCCGATTGCTCGGCAAGGATACGCGTGGCGAGCTGGTCGGCGCTCATTTCCAGGCTGAAGAAGGCGGTCGCGGCACCGACCGACTTGTCGGGTGCGATCCCGTCGGCAAGGTCGCGGCGCAGGCGATCGGCGGCGTTGAACGCGATATTGGTCGCAAGCGCGGTCTTGCCCATGCCCGGGCGCCCGGCAAGTATGATCAGATCCGAATCGTGCAATCCGCCGACCTTCTCATTGATCGAGGTCAGCCCGGTGGTCTTGCCCGAAATATGCCCGCCCGACAGCAGCGCCTGCTCGATCATGCCCAGCGCGGTGCGGGTGGAAACCGCGAACGGCTGCGCCTCGCTGCCGGTCGCCGCGCCTTCTGCGACCTGGTACAGCGCCGCCTCAGCCGCCGCGATCTGCTCCATCGGCTCGACGCTTTCGGAAGTATCGAGCGCCGAATTTACGAGGTTACGCCCGACCGAGACCAGTTCGCGCAGCAGTGCGAGGTCGTAGATCTGTTCGGCCAGTTCGCGCGGGGCGAGCAGCCCCTGCCCGTCGGAGGTCAGCCGCGCGAGATAAGCTGCGCCGCCCAGGTCCTTGAGCGCTTCGTCGGCTTCGAAATAGGGCCGCAGCGTGACCGGGGTGACCACCGCCTTGCGA
The DNA here is from genome assembly GCA_030271565.1 of Pseudomonadota bacterium. Taxonomy (GTDB): domain Bacteria; phylum Pseudomonadota; class Alphaproteobacteria; order Sphingomonadales; family Sphingomonadaceae; genus Novosphingobium. The sequence goes on along the minus strand of JARXKR010000148.1, from coordinate 882 downwards.
TCGAGCAATTGCAGGATCCGCTCATAGATGCGGGCGTGGACCGGCTCGAAGAAGTGCTCGGGCCTGAGCGGCGTGTTAAGTTCCTCGATCACCCGGTTGTCGATCAGCGCCGCGCCTAGGAACGCCGCCTCGGCCTCCACATTGGAGGGCAACGCGCGCGCGGCTATTTCATCGGGACGGGTAATCAGATCGGTTTCGGCCATGGGAGGCTCAATGCGCGTGGGCGATGCGGGGTGCAAGACGGTGCTGGCCATTTGGGCCTGTGGATAGCGGGGATGAAGGAAGATTTGTTTCGTGCAGAGATCGCAGAGGCCGCAGAGAAAGGAGGGCGCAGAGAGCCCGTGCCTCCGGCGTAGCCGCTTCTCCATACTATCGTCGAGATAGGCGCTACTCTTAAAATGACACAGGAGCCTGCGGCTCGGGTGACGTTTCCCGCTACTTCTCTGCGGTCTCTTCTATCTCTGCGCGAACCTCTTCAACCTTCTCCCTTGCCCCTCATTGCTGCATTTGCGAGAAGCCGCGCCAGCATGCCCGACCCCCGGATCATTCATATCGAGCTCGACGAAGCGACGATCCTGTGGCGCAACGCCGATATCGAGCAGGAACGGCGCATCGCGATCTTCGATCTGATCGAGGAAAACACTTTCAAGCCGCTGCGCGCGTGGGAGGCCGGGCACCAGGGCCCCTACCGGATCAAGCTGGCGGTCGAAGAAGGCCGGCTGGCGCTCGAAGTGGCCGACCAGGACGGCCAGGTGCTCGAACTGCTGGTGCTGGGGCTCGGCCGGTTCCGCCGCCCGATCCGCGACTATTTCGCGATCTGCGACAGCTATTACCAGGCGATCCGCAAGGCCACCGCCAGCGAGATCGAGACAATCGACATGG
>JARXKR010000147.1:3798-5571 GCA_030271565.1 Pseudomonadota bacterium | reverse complement strand
CTCCACAGCCCGCACTGCAGCCCGATCAGCATGTAGCAGAACGGCTGGAAGGCGATCCCGACGAACAGCGACCCGGCCATGTAAACGATCAGCGATTGCTGCAGGGCATTGGCCAGCGGGGCCTGCCAGGTCTCGCCCGGGCCGGTGCGCTTCTTCCAGCGGTGGCGGATTCGCTCCATTTGCCACAGGCCTGAGAACATCAGCCACAGCCATAGGACCAGCCCGGGCCAGCCCTGCTCGCCGAGCATCTCGAAATAGCTCGAATGGTAGGCGCGGGCCTTGTCGTAAGCGTCCTTGACCTCGACCGAGACATTGTTGCCCTCGGTGGTCTGGCCCTTGAGTTCGACGTGTACATGGTTGCTGCGATAGGCCTCGAAGCCGCCGCCAAGCGGATGGTCCTTCACATAATCGAGCGTCCAGCCCCACACCGCCAGGCGCGTGGCGGCGCTTTCGTCGGCCTGGTGGTTCTGGATCGTGTTCATCCGCTGGGTATAGCTCGCCGGGAGCAGCGGGATCGCGATCAGCGCCAGCACGGCCATCACGCCCACGTAGAGCACCCGCCGCTTGACGTTGCGCAACGCCAGAATTGCCAGCAGCGCGAGGCACAACAGCCCGGTGCGAGCCTGGGTCCCGACCGGCATCAAGGCGCACGAGAACATCAGCGCCAGCCCGAACAACTTGACCCGCCAGTCGGGCGGGAAGATCGTCCCGTGCTTCATCAGCCACAGGATCAGCGGGATCACCGCGATCGCCACGGTCGAGATGATCGAGCCTTCGTAGAGCCCAGTGTTGTCGTTGATGAACAGGTGCAGTTCGCCATAGCCGCCGCCGCCGCCCACGGTCTTGATCCCGCCGTCGATGATGATCGCGCCGACGCTCAAGACCATGACCAAGGTCGCTGCCTCGATCCTGAGGCGCGTGCGCAGGGTCAGCGGCAGGAATATCGCGAAGACCAGCGCCTTCCACACCCACGACCACTTGGCCAGCGCCTGCACCGGGAAGTCGGCGCTCAAGGTGGTCATCCCGCAATAGACCAGGAGCACCGCGATCAGGCCTTGGCGCAGCGTGAAGCGGCTATCGATCTTGGGATCGACCAGCGCCCACCCGCCGAACGCCAGCACGAAAGCGATCAGCGAAATCGGCAGCGAGGAGAGCAGATGGTACGAAATCTTCTGCGGCGAGAGGATGTCGATATAGAGGTACGCCAGCACCCAGATGAACGGCCGCCGCAGCCCCGCTGCGAGCAGCGCCAGGGTGAACCCGGTGATCGCCAGATCAAGCACCGGTGCGCAGCCCCGGCTTGTCTTTCACCACCGGTGTGATCACTTCGGGTCCCGCGCGGTCGGCAGAACTTTCATCGTCGAGATCGCCGCGCAGCAGGATGCGCAAGGCCGCCAGCGCAAGCAGGCCGTGCGACAGAGCCAGGGCGAAAAAGTCGATCATCGTTCGCGCCTCTTAGCGCGGCGGAGTTGACGCGCCGTTAAGCAGTCTAGTCCTAGTAGAGCGGGCCATGACCCGGGTTCTGCATGTCCTTGACCATTCGCTGCCGCTGCACAGCGGCTACACCTTCCGCACCCGCGCGATCCTCAAAGCACAGCAGGCGTCTGGGATCGAAGTGCGCGGGATTACCGGGCTGCGGCACATGGCCGATGGGCCCGACCGCGAAGAAATCGACGGCATCCAGTTCCACCGCACGCGTGGCCAGGCCGGCGGCCCGGCAGGCCTGCGCGAATGGCGCGAAATCAATCTCTTGGCCGATGCGATCGTCGCGCT
>JARXKR010000147.1:1913-3698 GCA_030271565.1 Pseudomonadota bacterium | reverse complement strand
AAGGACGATCTGGTGGCACGCGGGACCGACCCGGCCAAGATCGCGCTCAGCCCCAACGGGGTCGATCTGACGCTGTTCGGCGAAGCTTTGGCGCCAGACCCAGCCTTGGCGGAGCAACTCGAACTCGGCAGCGGCCCGGTGATCGGGTTTATCGGCAGCTTCTACGATTACGAAGGTCTCGACGATCTGATTGCAGCGATGCCCGCTTTGATCGAACGGGTGCCCGAAGCCCGGCTGCTGCTGGTTGGCGGCGGTCCGATGGAAGATGCGCTCCGCAATCAAGCCGCAGCCAGCCCGGCAGCAGCGGCGATCCGCTTCGTCGGGCGAGTGCCGCACAGCGAGGTCGAGCGTTATTACGCGCTGATGGACGTGATGGCCTACCCGCGCAAACGCAGCCGCCTGACCGATCTGGTCACACCGCTCAAGCCCCTCGAGGCGATGGCCCAAGGCAAGTTGGTCGCCGCCTCGGATGTCGGTGGACACCGCGAGCTGATTACCCACGGCCAGACCGGGGCCTTGTTTGCACCCGATAATCCTGCAGCCTGCGCCGGGGCGCTGGCTGATCTGCTGGCCGATAAGTCAGGCTGGCAGGCCCTGCGCGAGGCCGGTTTTGCCCATGTTCGCACCAGTCATGACTGGGCCAAGAACGTTCATCGTTATCACGTTGTTTACCAAGTCCTGTTAGCCCCGACATCGCGAAACCGCGTCTCTGTCGCTGCCTGACAGCGCCGGACGATCGGGCCGCAGCAGAGTTAACAGGGATTTTGCGAGACGTGACCAGCCAGAAGCGCAAGCCGGCCAATGCCAAGCCGATCACCAGCAATCCGCTGTTCCCGGCGGTCGTGGCGCTGTGGTTCGGCGCGCTGTTCGGTCTGGGCAGCCTCGCGGTGCGGCCTTCGCTGCTCGAAGGTCTGGTCCTACAGAGCCATATCGACCTGATCATTCCTGCCGCGGCGCCGCCGCTTGGCATCACCGCGCGAATCCTGCTTGCCTTGGTCATGGCAGCATTGGGTGCCGTGCTCGGCATCGCGCTCGCGCGCCGCCTGGCCCGGCCCAAAGTAGAACACTACGAACGCAAGCGCGGAGCGAAGGACCTGGCGGCCGAGCAACCGCGCGTTCGTTCGCGCGATGCCCATCCCGATGCTCCGGCACGCCGCCCGATCTCGGCGCACGAGGAGTTCGGCACCGAACGCTCGCTCGATGACCATCGTCCCGTTGCAAGCGGTCCCGGCGCGCTCGCCAACCGTCGCCGCGCGCTGGCGATCATCGATCATGAACCCGAATTCGTGCCGCAAGATTTCGCTCCCCTGCCCGGTGTGGCCACGGTCCAACCGCTCGACCTCGCCGAGCTGGCGCTGCCCGCCGAGCCGATCGCAGAGCCGGTCGTCAGCCCCGTGCAAGCGTCGGTCAACCCGGTCTCAGCTCTCGATTGGACGAATGCCGCACCGATCGTCCCCATTGCCGAGCCCGATCCGATCTCGCCCGAAGCCGCGCACCGCGATGGCCGCCAGGTGTTCGGCATGATCCCGCCCGAAGCGCCCGCTGCAGAAGCGCGCCAGATCTTCGGCGTCGTCGCCGAGGATGATCACCTGCCGCAGGATTTCGTCAAGGCTGCCGGCTTTCAAACCTCGGTGTTCGACACGCCCGAACCGAGTCCGCTGTTCGCACGCGCAGTGGAAGCACCTGTCGCTGCGCCGGTTGCTGAGCCCGCTCCCGAGTTCGCGCCAACCGAACCGCTGCCCAGCCCGTCCTCGCTCGGGATCACCGATCTCGCCGCGCGCCTCG
>JARXKR010000147.1:0-1813 GCA_030271565.1 Pseudomonadota bacterium | reverse complement strand
CCGGCCCAGCAGCCGGCAGCATTTGCGGTCCCGAATGAAGTAACTGCGATCACAAACGACGAGTGCGAGCCCGCCGGCGAAGCAAGCTTGGCAGACGCCGAGGTAGACAATCCCTATGCCTCGCTGCTTGCGGTCGCCCCGGTGCGGCCGAGCTTCGTCCGGATCGACGAGCCCGAAGGCGACGCCAGTGAAACGATCGAACCGGTGGTGATTTTCCCGGGCCAGGCTGCCCAGATTGTCCAGCTCGGCGCTGTGGCCGCCGCTCCTGCAGACGATACCGAATTCCGCCGCTTCGATGCCCCGGCCTCGGCTGGCCAAGGCCAACCGGTCGCTGCCGGCAACCCGGCCGCAGCAATCAATCCGGACCAAACCGCACAGGCCCTGAGGGCCGCGCTCAGCAACCTTCAGCGGATGAGCGGCGCGGCCTGATCCGCAGCGCCTGCGGGCGCAGCACAGCCCCTGAAAACCTGTTCACCGGGCAGCCTGCCGCAGCCGGGGCTTTTGTCGTCCGTTTCGCAGTTGCAAAAGCAGCTTCCTGTCGTCATGGGGAAAGTCTGCGCAACAATTGCTGCCTCGTGCGGCGGAAGTTGTTGCGCAAAATTGCCGGAAAACCGCGACTCGTGTCTTTGCGGGGGCGAATCGGGCGGCGTTCCGCGAACAGGACGAATTTGGACGATGGCATACCCAGCCCCTCAGGGACTGTACGATTCACGCAACGAGCACGATTCGTGCGGGGTGGGCTTTGTCGCGCACATCAAAGGCATCAAAAGCCACGCGATCATCAGCCAGGCGCTGCAGATCCTCCACAACCTCGACCATCGCGGCGCGGTCGGCGCTGATCCGTTGCTGGGCGATGGCGCAGGTATCCTGATCCAGATCCCCGACGCGCTGTATCGCGGCTGGGCCGAGGCCGAAGGCATGCGGCTGCCGCCCGAGGGCGACTATGCGGTGGCGATGTGTTTCTTGCCGCAGGACGATGTCGCGCGCGAATTCGTGATCGGCACTTTCGAGAAATTCATCGCCAAGGAAGGCCAGCGGCTGATCGGCTGGCGCGATGTTCCGGTCAACCCGCAAGGGCTGGGCAAGACCGTGCTCGAACAGATGCCGGTGATCCGGCAATGTTTCATCGCGCGCGGCGACAATTGCGCCGACCAGGACGCGTTTGAGCGCAAGATTCTGGCGATCCGCAAGCAGACCCAGAACCCGCTATCTGCGCTGGCGGTCAAGCACGGCCTGCCGGGCCTGACCGAGCTTTACATGCCAAGCTTTTCGAGCCGCACGGTGGTCTACAAGGGCCTGCTGCTGGCGACGCAAGTGGGCGACTTCTACCGCGATCTGGCCGATCCGGCCTGCGTCTCGGCGCTGGGGCTGGTCCACCAGCGCTTCAGCACCAATACTTTCCCGAGCTGGAAGCTGGCGCACCCATACCGGCTGATCGCGCACAACGGCGAGATCAACACTGTGCGCGGCAACGTCAACTGGATGGCGGCGCGGCGCCGGACGATGGAGAGCGAACTGCTCGGCCCGGATCTCGACAAGATGTGGCCGATCATCCCGCATGGCCAGTCGGACACCGCCTGCCTCGACAACGCGCTCGAGCTGCTGATCGCGGGCGGCTACAGCCTCGCGCACGCAGTGATGATGCTGATCCCCGAGGCTTGGGCCGGCAATCCGCTGATGGATGCCAAGCGCCGCGCGTTCTACGAATACCACGCCGCGCTGATGGAGCCGTGGGACGGCCCTGCTGCCGTGGCCTTTACCGATGGCCGCCAGATCGGCGCGACGCTCGACCGCAATGGGCTTCGGCCGGCGC
>JARXKR010000146.1:2427-5578 GCA_030271565.1 Pseudomonadota bacterium | reverse complement strand
GCGCACCGCCCCGAAGACTTCGCGCCGCATTCCGACCTGCCGGTGCGCAGCTTTCCCGATGTCCCTGCTGCGCTTGCAGCGCTCCCGCCCGAGGGCGACGTCCTGATCGCTGGCTCACTCTACCTGGCAGGCGAAGTGCTGCGCCTCAACCGGGAAGTGCCGGACTGACCTTGCGTTCCTGATGCGCTACCCGCGCCCATTCGAGCAACACGAAGGTCACTGAGACAACTGCGGTCAGCGCGGTCCAGCGGAACACCGCAGGGTAGCCGTATTGCTGGAACGCCTCGCCGGTCCAGCCGCGCCCTAAGGTGCCGACCAGCGAGACCAGCGAGCCGAGCAGTGCATACTGGATCGCGCCGTATTGCTTGCTGACGATGCTTGAGACGTAAGCCACGAAGGCGGTCAGCGCGAGCCCGGTGACGACGTTTTCGTAACTGATCGCCAGCAGCAGCCGCAACATTCGTTCATCCGAATGAAGCCACAGTGCCAGCGCATCGAGCCGGAAGAAATGCGCAAACTTATCGATCCCCGAGCCGCCTTCGGCGAGATCGGCATAGAGGAAATTCCCAAGTGGCGGCATTATGGCGCCAAGCAAGATGGTCGGAAACCGGCCCAGCCGCGCGAACAGGTATCCGCCCAGGCTGATCCCGGCCATGGTCATGAAAATCCCGAAGATCTTCGAGGCAAATGCCACTTCATCCTTCGAGTATTTCATCTCCTGCAAATAGAACGGATAAGCGAAGCTGGCCCAGATATTATAGCAGATCGCATAAGTCAGGATGAACCCGAGCAGGCTCAGCACGCCCCACCGCAGCCGCCCTGAAAGCTCGGCCAGCGGCGCGACCAGCGCGGAATAGAGGTGGTTCATCGCGGTCCGGACCGGATGATGCCCGGTGTCGGCCAATTGCAGGACCAAGCTCGATTGTTTGGTCATCCAGTTGGTGGTGGCGGCGACCGCCAGTGGCACCAGCACGGTCGCCGCGATGATCCACGGGCCATACAGCTTGGTGAAATCCCCGGCCGAGGGCGGCGTAACGCCGGGCGCAGCCGGGGCACCATTCAACATGCCGATCATGAAGTGCAGGATGGTGCCAATCGCCCAGATCCAGCTGATCCCCACGATCGCCAGGGCAATCGCGCGGTACTGCGGTCGCAGCGCGCCGGGTTCAGACAAGGCGCCGTGCAGTCGGCCCGGTTCGGGCCGTGCGCTGTCGGGCGCGCGCAAGGTTACGCCGAGCAGAACCAGCAGCAGCACCCCGCCCATTACCAGGTACACGACTGGCCACAACATGGTGCTGGCCAGCACCAGCGCCACGGCGCCGCCAACAATCGAGGCGGTGCGATAGCCGAACTGGTTGAGCGCGGAGAGCAACTCGATCGGCGCATCCTCGTCGGCCTGATCGATCCGCCAACCATCGATCGCGATGTCCTGCGTCGCCGAAGCAATCGCGCCGATGAATGCCAGCAGCGCAAACCGCCCGATCGCGCCGGTTGGATTGGTTGCAGCAAGCACAGCGAAGGTGATAATGAGAACCACTTGGCAAAAAAGAATCCAGCTCTTGCGGCGACCCATCCGCTCGAGCGCCGGGAGCTTGACCCGGTCGACAATCGGCGACCACAGGAACTTGAACGAATAGGCGAGCCCGATCCACGACAGCACGCCGATGGTCGCGAGGTTGACCCCGACTTCGCCGAGCCAGGCGTTGAGCGTGCCCACCAGCAGCGCGAACGGCAGCCCCGAGGCGAACCCAAAGCCGAGCATCGTCGCGGCCTTGCGGTTGCCCACAGCTGCGGCGAGCAGCTTGAAGCCCTTGGGTCGCTGTTTCGGTGCTGCGTCTTCGGCCATGCTGTCCCTCGATTGTCGATTTTGCGCGAGACTAGCGAACAAACGCGCTATGACCAGTCCCGATGGACGACGTTTCGACGATCTCCGGCCAAGGATCGAGCCTTGGCCCCACCCCCGGTCAGTTGGCGCTGGCGCGGCAAATCGCGGCGGGCGAGTCGCGTCCCAACCGCGGCATCCAGACGGTTCCGGCCTCGGTCTACACCGATCACGCGCACTGGCGGCGCGAGGCCGAATTGCTGTTCGCCCGTGCCCCGCAAGTGCTGTGCCCGTCGGCTTTGCTGCCCGGCAACAACATGGCAGTCCCGCACGATGCCAGCGGTCGTCCGCTGCTGATCACCCGCGATGATGCGGGCGCGGTGCACGTGTTCATGAACGTCTGCCGACATCGCGGCACCCGGCTGGTCGAAGGCAGCGAAGTCCAGTGTTCCAAGCGGATGACGTGCCCGTACCACGCTTGGACCTATGCCACCGACGGGCGGTTGTTGGCGCTACCTCGACCCGAAACCTTTCCCGGCCTCGACAAGAGCGATTACGGCCTGCGCGAGCTGCCCAGTTGCGAGGCGGGTGGGCTGATCTGGTTCGCTCCTGGTGCCGAAGCCGACTTCACCTTCGCGCGCGAACTTGGTGATGATTTCGACCGGTTCGGGATGCGCGACCTGCACCCGTTCGAGCGGCGCACCCATTCGGTCGCGTCGAACTGGAAGTTGATCATGGACGCGTTCCTGGAAAGCTACCACGTCACCCGGCTCCATGCGGCCACGATTGGGCCGTTCTTCAAGGACGGGGTATCGAGCGGTGACCAGATCGGCCCACACCAGCGCAGCCTGGTCTGCCGTGCCGAAGAACTGGAAGGTGTGGATTTCACCGACATGGCGGCTTTGCGCCGGATTGGAACTTTTGCCTACCAACTGTTCCCCGCGACAGTCGTGGTGGTCAGCCCGGACTACATCAATCTCATGACGCTGTGGCCGCAAGCTCATGATGCCACGCTGGTCGAGGATTTTATGCTGATCCCCGAAGCTCCACAGACTGAGAAGGCGCAGTCGCATTGGCGGCGCAGCTGGGACCTGCTCGACGGCGGCGTGTTTGCTGGCGAAGACTTCCGGGCGGCCGAGCTTGGCCAACAGGGCCTCAGCACCGGGGTGATTCCCGACCTGACGCTCGGGACGCTCGAAGGCGGGATCCGGCGCTTTCACGAAATCCTCGAGGAACAGCTCGCTGCGGCGTCTTAGGTCCTCTCCATTTTCACGAAGTGCAAATGGGGAGGTGGCAGCGCGTAGCGCTGACGGAGGGGTATCTATGCCA
>JARXKR010000146.1:0-2327 GCA_030271565.1 Pseudomonadota bacterium | reverse complement strand
GGCCGGGTGATGCCGGTCGGGCGGCTCGATTTCAACACCGAGGGGCTGCTGCTGCTGACCAACGATGGCGGGCTCAAGCGCGCGATGGAGCTGCCCAGTTCGGGCGTGCCGCGCACGTATCGTGCGCGCACATTTGGCGACATTACCCAGAACGAGCTGGAGGCGCTGGCCGAAGGGATCGAGATCGACGGGATGCGTTATGGCAACATCAACGCCAATATCGAGCGCAGTACCGGGCGCAACCGCTGGATCGAAGTGACCATCACCGAGGGCAAGAATCGCGAAGTGCGCCGGGTGCTCGAGCATCTCGGACTAGAGGTCAGCCGCCTGATCCGCACCGCCTACGGCCCGTTCCGGCTGCTTGACCTGCCACGCGGCATGGCGGTGGAACTGCGTGCTGCCGAGGTCGAAAAATTCATTGCCACACTCAAAATTCCGGGCAGCAAGACCGAGGTCAAAACCGGCCACGAACACGCGCGCAGCCGCGTTTTGCGCGGCAAGCGCTGATGCGGATTGTCGCGGGCCAGTGGCGCGGGCGCAAATTGATCGCGCCCGCAGGCGAGAGCACTATGCCGACATCGGACCGCACCCGCGAGACGCTGTTCTCGATGCTGGTCAGCCGACTCGGCTCGTTCGAGGGGCTTAAGGTCGCCGACCTGTTTGCAGGCTCCGGCGCACTCGGGATCGAAGCGCTGTCGCGCGGGGCGGCCTCCTGCCTGTTCGCCGAACAGGACGCTGCAGCCTTGCGCGCACTGCGCACCAATCTTGCCAACTTGCAGGCGGCACCGCAGGCCGATGTACGTGCCGCTTCGGTGCTCGCACTGGGTCCGGTCTCCGCTCCGCTCGACCTGATCCTGCTTGATCCGCCCTATGGTTCAGGCGCCGGCGTGGTGGCGCTGGAAAAGCTCAACCGGCTCGGCTGGATCGGGCCGGCAACCTGGATCAGCCTTGAGACTGCGCTCAAGGAAGACGCCTCGGTCAAGGGGCTCGAGCCCGAGGCCGAGCGAAAGGTTGGCAAGGCCAAGATCACGCTGCTGCGGCCCGCTCCGACCGCTTGACCGCGCGCGAAAACGGGCGCAGCCCTGCGTGCGGGTCCGGATTGGCGAGGAGTGAATTCATGATGTCTACGGACAAGAACCGACTGTTGATTGCGGCCGCCGCGCTGGCGCTAATCGGCGGCTGCCACCACACGCCGGATGGCGGCAAAACCAGCACCGAAGTAAAGGCCAACATGACCGCAATGGTCGCCGCTTTTGCTGCGCGCGATGCAGACAAAGCGGTCAGCTGGGATGCCCCCGATTTTGTTGGCTCGTTTCACGGCATGGCCGATACCCACGGCCAGGAAGCCGACCGCGCATTGACCAAGCAACAGGTCGCCGATCCGGCGATGAAGTTCTCGGTCAGCGATGTGATCGTCGATGCGGCCAAGTCGGGCGATCTGGCGGTGTGGCGCGCTAAGTACAGCTTCACCTTCACCGATCCCGTGACCAAGCAGCCCAAGACCGAGGTCGGCAACTGGATCGTCGGCTGGAAGCGCGACGGCGACGGCAAGCTCAAGGAAGCATGGGGCGTGGTATCCGATACACCGTCCGCTCCGGCCGCCGCGCCGCCGGCTTGATCAGCCTGCTGACACTGGCCGGGCGATCGTTACCCCGGCCAGCGTCAGCGCTCCCGCGCCGACCAGCAGCAGCCCGATCGATCCGCCCATTCCGGCATTGACCATCTGCTTGGCCAGCAATGGCGTAACCGCGCCGCCAGCAATTCCGCCGACATTGAACGCGACCGAGACCCCGCTGTAGCGCACCGGCACCGGGTAAAGGCTCGCCAGCCAGCCGCCGAGCGGGCCATAGACAAAGCCCATCGTGAACAGCGCGAATGACAGCGTGGCGAACACGGCCGCACCCGAGCCTGAGCGCAGTCCGGCGGCGAAGACCAGACCGACCAGCATCGTCGCAGCCGCGCCGAGCAGCAGCACGCGGCGCGGGCTGGTCCGGTCAGCCCACACTACCGCGGTGACGATCCCCACCGCGAGGAAGCAATTCGCGCCTAGCTGAAGGAGGAGAAATTGCTCGCGCGCATAGCCGAGATGTTTGGTCGCCAGATCGAGCGCGAAGGCGGTCGAGAGATAGAACAGCGCGAAGCACGCGACCACCCCGGCACTGCCCGCGAGCACTGCGCCCCAATGACGCGCCAACAATGTTCCGATCGGCACTGCCGGAGGCGGAGCCTGCGCGAGCGCGGCCTTGAAGGCGGGAGTCTCAGTCAGCCGCAACCGCACCCACAGCCCGATCCCGACCAGCACCGCGCTGACCAGGAACGGCACCCGC
>JARXKR010000145.1 GCA_030271565.1 Pseudomonadota bacterium | reverse complement strand
CGCACATCGGGATCGGCACGCCGAGATGCTCGCCGCGGCTGGTCAGCGCGATATCAAGCACTTGCGACGCGATCCGCGCATCGTCGAAGAACAGTTCGAAGAAATCGCCCATGCGGTAGAACAGCAGACAATCGGGCGCCTCGGCCTTCAAAGCGAGGTACTGCACCATCATCGGGGTGGCACCGGGAGTTGCGGCGGGGGCGTGCATGGCGCGAGCCTAGCGCGGTTAAGCACCATTTGCGACGGATTACCGCGCAGCTTTCCCCTATCGCGTCGCGCTGCCTTCCGTTAGGGCACAGGCCTGTTCGGGAGATACCAGTGTCAGACGATACCCCTAGGGAAGAAGCCAATATTCGCTTCACCGAGCGTGAGGCGCTGTTTTACCACAAGACGATCCGGCCCGGTAAGATCGAGATCATCGCGTCGAAGCCGATGGCCACCCAGCGCGATCTGAGCCTGGCCTATTCGCCCGGCGTCGCCGTGCCGGTGCAGGCTATCGCCGACAACCCGGCCGATGCTTATGAATATACCGCCAAGGGCAATCTGGTGGCGGTGATCACCAATGGCACTGCGATCCTCGGCATGGGCAACCTCGGCGCGCTGGCCTCAAAACCAGTGATGGAAGGCAAGGCGGTGCTGTTCAAGCGCTTTGCCGACGTCGATTCGATCGACATCGAGCTCGATACGGAAGACCCCGACAAGTTCATCGAAGCCGTCGCGCTGATGGAGCCGACCTTTGGCGGGATCAATCTCGAAGATATCAAGGCGCCCGAGTGTTTCGTGATCGAACAAGCGCTGCGTGACCGAATGAAAATCCCCGTGATGCATGACGATCAGCACGGCACCGCGATCATTGCCGCCGCTGGCCTGGTCAACGCCTGCTTCCTGACCGGCCGTGAGTTCAAGGACGTGAAGGTGGTGGTCAATGGCGCGGGCGCTTCGGCGCTCGCTTGCACCGCGCTGATCAAATCGATGGGCGTGCGCCACGAAAACGTCACGGTGTGCGATACCAAGGGCGTGATCTATGTCGGGCGCGCTGGCGTGGACCAGTTCAAGTCGGCGCATGCAATAGTCACCGAAAAACGCACTTTAAAAGAAGCAATGCACGGCGCAGACATCGTGCTTGGCCTGTCGGCGGCGGGTGCGATCACGCAAGACATGGTCAAGGACATGGCCCCGCAACCGATTATCTTCGCGATGGCCAATCCCGACCCCGAGATCACCCCGCCCGATGCCAAGGCGGTACGCCCCGATGCAATCGTCGCCACCGGCCGCTCGGACTATCCCAACCAGGTCAACAACGTGCTCGGCTTCCCGTTCATTTTCCGCGGCGCGCTCGATGTCCGCGCCACCGCGATAAACGAAGAGATGAAGATCGCTGCGGCTCATGCGATTGCCGAGCTGGCGCGCGAACAAGTGCCCGAAGAGGTCGCTGCCGCCTATGGTCAAAAATACCACTTCGGGCCGGACTACATCATCCCCGCCCCGTTCGATCCGCGGCTGATGGAGGTCGTCTCATCGGCCGTCGCCAAGGCGGCGATGGATTCAGGCGTCGCCCAGAAGCCGATTGAGGATTTCGACGCTTATCGGACGAGCCTCAAGGCACGGCTTAACCCGACCACCTCGGTGCTCACCCAGGTTTACGAACAGGTCAAAGCCAATCCCAAGCGGATGATTTTTGCCGAGGCCGAAAACGAAATCGTGCTGCGCGCGGCGATCCAGTACCGCGATTTTGGCTACGGCGAACCCGTGCTGGTCGGCCGCACCGATGCTGTGCGCGAAAAGCTGGCCGAATTGGGGGTCGAGCATCCCGAGAGCTTCCAGATCGAGAACTCAGCGGTCAGCATCTATATCCCGGCGATGGTCGAACTGCTCTACGAGCGGCTCAAGCGGCGCGGGTTCATGGAGCGCGATGTCAAGCGGATGGTCAATCAGGACCGCAACGTCTTTGCCTCGCTCCTGCTCAAGATGGGCATCGGCGATGCAATGGTCACCGGCATTACCCGCACCTTTGCCCAGACTATGCGCGAAGTGCGTCAGGTGCTCGACCCGCAGGAAGGCCGCCTGCCGTTCGGAATCCACGCGATGATCGGCAAGAACTACACGGTGTTCCTCGCTGATACGACGGTCAACGAACGGCCCAGCGCGGCCGATCTGGCGGTGATCGCCAAGGAAACCGCCGCGGTAGCGCGCCGTCTCGGCCACGAACCGCGGGTCGCGTTCCTGTCCTATTCGACCTTCGGCAACCCGCCGGGGCGCTATCTCGAAAACATTCGCGATGCGGTGGCGATCCTTGATACCGAAAAGCCTGGCTTTGAATACGAAGGCGAGCTCGCCCCCGATGCCGCGCTCAACCCGGCGGTGATGAAGAACTATCCGTTCAGCCGCCTGTCCGGCCCGGCCAATGTGCTGGTGATGCCAGGGCTGCAATCAGCCAACATCTCGGCCAAGCTGCTGCGCGAGCTGGCGGGTAGCGCCACCATTGGCCCGATGTTGATCGGGATGGAAAAGCCGGTGCAGATTGCGCCGATGACCGCGATTGCGCCCGATGTGTTGACACTTGCGGTACTCGCGGCTGCGGGCGTGGTGGGCTAGCACCGTGGATATGCGCCCGCGCCGCAGCGTCCTGTTTCTGCCCGCATCGAACCCCAAGGCGGTGATCAAGGCGCGCGAGCTTGCCGCCGATGTGGTGATCCTCGACCTTGAGGACGCCGTCGCGCCCGAGGCCAAGCAAGCAGCACGCGCAGCGGCAGTGGCAGCAGTCACCGAAGGCGGCTGGGGCCGGCGCGAACTGGTGATCCGGGTCAACGGCCTCGACGGGCCGTGGGGCGCCGACGATCTCGCTGCGGTGGCTGCGGCCGGGCCGGATGCAGTGCTGGTGCCCAAGGTCAGCGATTGCGCTGGCCTGCTAGCCTATGACAACGCGCTGGCGAGTGCTCTTGCGGCCACGCGGCTGTGGACGATGATCGAAACCTGCGCGGTGGTGCCAGAGCTTAACCGGCTCGCGGCGCTGGCGTCCTCGACCCGGCTCGTAGCCTTCGTCGTGGGCACCAACGACCTAGCCAAGGATATGCGCGCGCAATTGCGCCCCGGCCGCGCGCCGTTCTTGCCGGTGCTGACCGCAACGGTCTGTGCAGCGCGGGCACATGGCCTCAGCGTGATCGACGGGGTCTGCAATGAGTTCCGCGATTTGGATGTCCTGACCTGCGAGGCACAGCAGGGGCTCGAATTCGGGTTCGACGGCAAGTCGCTGATCCATCCCGACCAGATCGGGCCGTGCAACGCGGTGTTCTCTCCCAGCGATGCTGAATTGGCCAAGGCCCGCGCGATCGTCGCTGCGTTCGAGGACCCCGATAACCAGGGCAAGGGCGCGATCAGGCTCGAGGGCGGGATGGTCGAACTGCTCCATCTCGATCAGGCGCGGCGCACGTTGGCCATTGCCGCGGCTATCGCCGGCGATCAACCAAACGCGCGATAAACCCCGAACGCGCTGGTCAAGGTCAACACGATCCCGACCAGCACCAGCATGACCTTGGGATTGAAATGCTTGGCCGCCCAGGCCCCGAACGGGGCGGCGAGCAGGCCGCCGATCAGCAGGCCGAGCGTCGCCCCGGCCACATCGGCTATTCCCAAGTTCCAGATAAACGCGGCCGATACCGATAAGGTCAGGAAAAACTCGACGGTGTTGACTGTGCCGACGACCTTGCGCGGATCGGCCCCCTGGATCAGCAGGTTCGAAGTCACCACCGGCCCCCACCCGCCGCCGCCCGTGGCATCGAGGAAGCCGCCGAACAGCCCCAGCGGCGCAATCAGCTTGGCTTCGCGCAGCTTGGGCGGATAAAACAGACCGCGCGCGAGGATATAGACCCCGATCAGCGAGAGGTAGATCAGCACGTAGGGCTTGATCACCGCGGCATCGATCGAGGTTAGCACTTTGACACCTAGCAAGCCGCCGATCAGCCCAGGCACGAGCAGCCGGAAGAACAGCTTCTTGTCGACGTTGCCGTGGAGCAAATGACTGATCCCCGAAACCGCCGTGGTGAAGCATTCGACGATGTGAACCCGCTGCGACGCCAGCGCCGGCGGCACCCCCATCACCGCGACCAGCAAGGTATTGGAGATCACCCCGAACGCCATGCCCAGCGCGCCGTCGACCAGCTGCGCGGCAAAGCCGACCCCGATGAACGGCAGCAGCGCTTCCAGATTGAAGTGCGACAGGTCAAACACGCGGCAGTCTCCGGATAATCCTCAAGCTGCCGGATAGAGATTGCGCTGGATTGGGGCGACAAAGAAAAATGCGCTCGCGGCAAATCGAAAGCATCGCGCGGCAGACGAACGTAATTTCGCTTCAGCGCGCGGCGAAGGTGCGCGCACCGCGCGGCTTGGCTGCGGCCTGCTTTGTCAACTTGACGCAGCGCGCTTCGACCACCGGGTAGTCGGCGCGCAAGGCAAGGTCGCTGCCCAGCGCGGATTCGACCTGCGCCTGACACTGGATGGCGGCGGCGTAGACCTGCGCCGGTGCGGCGATCTGTTCGCAGGCAGTGCCATCGTCGGCACAACCGAACATCAGCAATGTGTAAAGGGCCAGGCTCATGTCTCGCACTCCTTGTCCGATCAACCGGCCAAGGCGGACAAGGTTCCCGCGCTCAATCCTCGCCCAGCGTGAGCCGGACTGCGGCAGCGGCGTGGAGCGAAGTCGTGTCGAACAGCGGCACCGGGCTGTCCTCCGCGCCGACCAGCAGCATGATCTCGGTGCAGCCGAGCACGATCCCCTCGGCGCCGCGCGCCACCAGCCGTGCGATCACCTCGCGGTAAGCCTGCCGCGATGCGTCGCGCAACGTGCCCGCGACCAGCTCCTCGTAAATCACCAGGTGGACCAGTTTGCGGTCTTCGGCTTCGGGAACCAGCACTTCGATCCCGTGGCGCTGCGCCAGCCGCTCGCGGTAAAAACCCTGCTCCATCGTGAACGCGGTACCCAGCAGACCGATCTTGCGCAGCCCGGCCGCCCGGATCGCGGCACCCGCCGGATCGGCAATATGGAGCAGCGGTATCCCTGCCGCGGTTTCAACCTCGTCCGCCATCAGGTGCATCGTATTGGTGCAGATCAGCAGATGATCGGCTCCGGCCCCGGCCAGCCGCTTGGCCGCATCGATCATCAGCGCGGTTAGCGCGGGCCAGTCGCCGGCATGCTGGAGCGCTTCGATCTCGGCGAAATCGAACGACCACAGCAGCACCTTCGCCGAGGCCGTTGGCCCCCGCGCCGCGCGCACGCCTTCGTTGATCAACCGGTAATACTGCGCCGAGCTTTCCCAGCTCATCCCGCCGATCAGGCCCAACATCTTTGCAGGCATTTTCATGCGCGACGCCGGTAGCGGAAGTACCAGACCTCGTGGTCGTAAACGGTGCGCGCTTTGACCTCGTAGCGGGTTTCGGGCCAGCCGGCGGGACGCTGCTGGAACTCGCCCGGCGCATCGCACAGCCATTCGAACTGGTGGGTATGACGGCGCATCACCATCAGCGCGTGGCGCAGGTAGACCGCGTGATCGGTGCCGAAGCGAAACTCGCCGCCGGGCCTCAGCTTCGCCGCAAACAG
>JARXKR010000144.1 GCA_030271565.1 Pseudomonadota bacterium | reverse complement strand
AAGCACTCAAACAAGCGGACGTGGCGGAATGGTAGACGCCGGGGACTTAAAATCCCCTGAGCCTTGCTCGTGTGGGTTCGAGTCCCACCGTCCGCACCAAAGCCCGCACCAAGCCCTTACCGCGTCACGAAATCCATACCCGCGTTAACCTGTGATTAGGCAATTTCCTTCACTCCTGACTTCCGAGATCAGGTGGGGGCGAAATGACCATTGCAGGCTTCTCCGGTGCCGGAAATACGGCGCAGAACCGGGAAAACTCCGTCGATGTGGCGATTATCGGAGCGGGGCCGGCCGGGCTTACCGCCGGTTACCTGCTGACCAAGGCAGGGCTCAGCGTCGCGATTATCGAGCAGGATAAGACCTATGTCGGCGGGATCAGCCGGACGGTCGAGCACGAAGGCTACCGGTTCGATATCGGCGGGCACCGGTTCTTTTCCAAATCGCAGCAGGTGGTCGATCTGTGGAACGAGATCCTGCCCGACGATTTCATCCAGCGCCCGCGGATGAGCCGGATCTATTACGAGGGCAAATTCTATTCCTACCCGCTGCGCGCGTTCGAAGCGCTGTGGAACCTGGGGATCGTGCGCTCCACCTTGTGCATGGTCAGCTTCGCCAAGGCGCAAGTCTTCCCGAACAAGGCGGTCAAGAGCTTCGAGGACTGGACCGTCAACCAGTTCGGCCACAAGCTTTATTCGATCTTTTTCAAGACCTACACCGAGAAAGTCTGGGGCATGCCCTGCGACGAGATGAGCGCCGACTGGGCCGCTCAGCGCATCAAGGGGCTGTCGCTGTGGAGCGCGGTGATCGACGGGCTGAAGCGCAGCCTCGGGCTCAACAAGCGGCCCAATGACGGGATGCAGACCAAGACCCTGCTCGAGAGCTTCCGTTATCCGCGGCTTGGCCCGGGGATGATGTGGGATGCCGCGCGCGACAAGCTGGTCGCCACAGGCAAGGGCGAAGTCCTGATGGGCCACAGCCTCAAGCAGCTTGCCAGCGACGGCAACGGCGGCTGGCGCATGACCGCGAGCCACGACAGCGGCGAAGTCACGGTGCGCGCGCGCCACGCAATCAGTTCCGCCCCGCTGCGCGATCTTGCGGCGCGGCTGCACCCGCTGCCCGCCGCCAGCATCGCCGCCAAGCAATTGCGTTACCGCGACTTCCTCACCGTCGCGCTCAAGATCCGCTCAGACGACCTGTTCCCCGACAACTGGATCTATATCCACGACAGCAAGGTCAAGGTCGGCCGGATTCAGAACTTCCGTTCGTGGTCGCCCGAAATGGTGCCCGAGGAAGGCGTTGCCTGCGTCGGCCTCGAATACTTCTGCTTCGCCGGTGACGGGCTGTGGTCGATGAGCGACGCCGACCTGATCGACCTCGCCACCCGCGAAACCGCGATTCTCGGCCTGGTCTCGGCCGAGCAGGTAATCGGCGGCGTGGTGGTGCGGCAAGAGAAGGCATATCCGGTGTACGACGAGGACTACGCCAAGCACGTCGCGGTATTGCGCGGTGAACTCGAGGGTCAACATCCGACGCTGCATCTGGTTGGGCGCAACGGCATGCACCGCTACAACAATCAGGATCACGCGATGATGACCGCGATGCTGACGGTGGAGAATATCCTCGCCGAGCGCCGTGTTTATGACGTGTGGTGCGTCAACGAAGATGCCGAATACCACGAAGCGGGCGACGAAGGCGCGCAACCGGCCTTGGTCCCAAGCGCCGATCAGGCCGCGGCCCTGGCATCGGTGCGCGAAGTGCCCGAGCGTGTGGTCCCGGCCCGGCAGCGCGACGCGGCCTGATCATGACGGCGCTGGGCGCACAACTGGCTACGCTGCGGCAGGTCCTGCTGGTGCGCTACCTCGGCGCCAGCGTGATCGCACTCGTTTGCGACTTTGCCTGCTTCCTCGTGCTGCTCCAGCTCGGGCTCACCCCGGCACCGGCCTCGGCGCTGGCTTACGCCTTGGGCATCGCGGTGCACTGGCTGGTATCGAGCCGCAAGGTTTTCACCGGCAGCGTCGCCAGCCAAGGCCCGGCGCGGACCCGCCAGAAGGCGCTGTTCGTCGGCTCGGCTCTGGTCGGCCTTGCGGTCACCACCGGGGTAGTCGCAGCAGCGAGTTCGTTGGGGCTCGACCCGCGGCTTGCGAAACTGGTCGCGGTCGGTGCAAGCTTCGCGGTGACCTGGCTGCTGCGCGATAGCGTGGTGTTTCGTAAAGTTCCCGCCGGACAGTGACCCCGTCTGCTCCCGCAACGCGTAGTGTATTGGGCACGGTGCTGCTCGGCTGGGCGGCGATCGCGCTGATCGCGGTGCTGCGCGACTGGCACCTGATTACCGCGCTGCGCTTCTCAGATCCGGACGATGCGCTGCGCATGGTCCAGGTTCGCGAGCTGCTCGGCGGACAGCGCTGGTTCGACCTCCATCAATACCGCATCGCCCCGCCCGAAGGGGTGGTGATGCACTGGTCGCGGCTGGTCGATGCGCCGCTCGCGGCCGTGACCCTGTTAGTCCGGCCACTAGTCGGCGAAGCGCGCGCCGAACTGGTTGCGGCAGTTGTGGTGCCGCTGCTCACCATGCTCGCCGCCTCGCTGTGCATTGCCCGGCTGGTCGCGCGTCAAATCGATGCCGAACTCGTTTTGATCGCCAGCCTGCTGATGGTGCTGATGCTGCCCGCGATGATGCAGTTCGAACCGCTGCGGATCGATCACCACGGCTGGCAGATCGTCGCAGTCTTGGCTGCGCTCAACGCGCTCCTCGCCAGGACTCCGCGCGGCGCGGCGCTGGTCGGCGGACTGTCGCTCGCCTTCGGGATGTCGGTCAGCCTCGAGCTGCTGCCGTTTGCTGGCTTGCTCGGCGCACTGTTCGCTTTGCGCTGGTGGCGTGACCCGGCTGAATGGCGCTGGCTGGTATGGTACCTCGATGCCCTGATACTGGGCAGTGCGGCATTCTTCGCCGCGACGCGCGGCTTCGGCGACCTGACCAACTACTGCGACACGATCTCGCCTGCCTATCTCGCGGGACTGGGCGTGATTGCCTTGGGAGCGCAAACTGTGGCGCTGCGCCCGGCCATGCCGCGCATCGGGCTGGTGATCGGCCTTGGTGCGGTCGCGCTTGCCGGTGTTGCCTTGTTCCTGACGATCGCCCCGACTTGCAGCACCGGGCCGTTTGCGCGGCTCGATCCGCTGGTGCGCTCGTTCTGGTACGATAATGTCAAGGAAGGCATGCCCGTCTGGCGGCAGGACTGGTCGGTATTGCTGCAGATGACCGTGCCGCCGCTTGCGGGTCTGGCTGGAGCGATTGCGCTGGCCCGGCGCGAGAGCGGGCGTTTCTGGCAGGACTATGCCTTGATGCTTGGGGGTGCGATCCTGATCGCGATCGCGGTTTCGCGGTTCTCATCGGTGAGTTCGGCAATTGCGATCGTCCCGCTGGCCTGGCTCGTGCGCCGCTCGGCGCAATCGTTGGCCGAGCGGCGAAGCTTTCTCCAACGGCTGGTGGTGGCCGGGCTGCTGGTCGCTGCATTGCTGCCCGGCCTGTTGCTCGACATCGCGGACCGCTTCCATGACACGTTCAATGCCGCAGTGGGAAGACCGTCCGCTCCGGCGCCTCAGGCCCAGATCAACGAAGTCAGTGTCGCTTGTTCGCAGCCCGGTTCTTTGACCGCGCTGGCCCGGTTGCCGCAAGGCACGATCATGACCCAGCTCGATTTCGGGCCGTTCATCCTGCTGCGCACGCCGCACCGGGTTGTCTCGAGCGGTCATCACCGTGCGGCACCGGCGATGCATGATTCGCTCGCGGCGTTTCTCGCCTCGCCCGATAGCGCGCGTACCCTGCTACAGCGCCGCCACGTCGATTACGTCCTGATCTGTCCCGATCTGGTCGAGACGCACATGTATCAGGACCGCGCCCCCGCGGGACTTGCGGCGCTATTGCTCGCGGGGCGTGACATCGAATGGCTTGAGCCAATGGACCTTGGCCCCGATGGCGGGGTCATGCGATTGTGGCGGGTGAAACGTCAGGCCGGCTTGAACAGCATCGCGTCACCGTCCATGCAGTAACGCTTACCGGTCGGCTTGGGACCGTCGTTGAAGACATGACCCAAGTGCCCGCCGCACTTGGTGCAATGCACTTCGGTGCGCGGATAGCCTGCGGCCCAATCGCTGGTGGTCGCCACTGCGCCGGGCAGCGGCTGCCAAAAGCTGGGCCAGCCGGTGCCGCTCTCGAACTTGGTCGCGCTGGAATAGAGCGCGTTGCCGTCGGCGGCGCAGACAAAGGTGCCCTTGCGATGCTCGTTCAGCAAAGCCGAACTACCGGGTCGTTCGGTGCCTTGTTGGCGCAGGATGTAATATTGCTTGGGGGTGAGCCGCTTCTTCCACTCGGCATCGGTGAAACGCACCGGATAAGGCTTGGCATCAGCGCGGCCGCTCCCACAGGCAGCGAGCACCACGCTGGCGGTGCCGGCAGCGAACAGGCGCAGGATCGAACGGCGGTTCGGCGATGCAGTCATGACAAGCTCCTTGGGCGGTGCAGGCGGAACTGCCCCTGCCCTGTAATACGTCCGCCAGCCGCCAAAAGTTGCAGGCCTGCTCAGAATTTCTCGAGCGTGACGTCCATGTGGCGGAATCCATGGACAAAGTTGGCGCGAACCCGTTCGACCTTGCCGGTCACGTTCACCCGCATCCGCCGGGCGTGCATTTCTTCCATCAGGATCTTCATCTGCAGTTCGGCGAGCCGGGCGCCGACGCAGCGGTGGATGCCATAACCGAATGAAAGATGCCGCCGGGAATTGCTGCGGCGCAGGTCGATGCGGTCAGGATCGGTGAAGACTTCCTCGTCGCGGTTGGCTGAGATGTACCACAAGATCAGCTTGTCACCGGCCTTGATCTGGTGCCCGAACAGATCGGCATCGGCGGTTGCGGTGCGGCGCATATGCGCCAGCGGGGTCTGGAACCGGATGCATTCCTGCACCGCGCCCGGGATCACCGATGGATCGCTTTCGAAAATGGCGCGCTGGTCGGGGAAGGTGTGCAGCCCGTGGACGATCCCCGACATGGTGTTGCGGGTGGTATCGTTGCCGCCGACGATCAGCAGGATCAGGTTGCCCATGAATTCCTGCGGGCTCATCTGGCTCATTGCGTCCGAATGGATCATCATCGAGATGAGATCGCGGCTGGGTTCCTTGCCCATCCGCTCGATCCACAACCGCTGGAAATACTGCGCCATTTCGCTCAGTATCTCGTGGCGGGTATCGCCCAGCTCGCGCGCCAGGCTCATTTCGACATCGCCGGCCCA
Source organism: Pseudomonadota bacterium (assembly GCA_030271565.1). Taxonomy (GTDB): domain Bacteria; phylum Pseudomonadota; class Alphaproteobacteria; order Sphingomonadales; family Sphingomonadaceae; genus Novosphingobium. The sequence continues at coordinate 343 of JARXKR010000144.1, read as the reverse complement.
GTCCGACCAGAAGGTCAGCAGGTGGCGGTCTTCCCACGGGAAGCCGAACAGGATCGCGAGCATGCCGGTGGTAAGCTCGATCGAGACCTTTTCGACCCAGTCGAATTCCTCGCCGTAAGGCAAGCTGTCGAGCACTGCGGCGGTACGCATCCGCACTTCGGTGGCGAGGTAGTCGATCTCTGCCGGGGTAAAGGCCGGGGCCACCGTGCGGCGCTGACCGGTATGCTCGGGCCGGTCCATCGCGATGAACATCGGCAGGCGGCGTTCCTGCAGTTCTTCAGGGGTGACGTCCTTGGGCGGCTCACCGATGGTAATCCCGCCTTTGTCCCACGCGGACGAGTAG
>JARXKR010000143.1 GCA_030271565.1 Pseudomonadota bacterium | reverse complement strand
CGGCGATGATGCTGACCGGGCGTGGCAAGCCTTCGTTGGCGATGTCCGCCGGTTTGTCGAGGCCGACCGCGCCGAGGCATCGCCTTTGCCGCAGCCCACGCTGCTCTCGCCCGATGCGCCCCCGCCGCCAGTCCAGCCGGTGCCTCGCGTGGTGGGCAAGCACGGCGACGCGCCGTCGCTCGCAGTGCTGCCTTTCACCAACCGTTCGGGCAGCAGCGAGGACGATGTCTTCGCGGTCGGCATGGTCGAGGACATCATCGATGCGCTGTCGCAAGGGGTGAACCTCAAGGTCATCACCAGTTCGGCGACCGCGCGCTATCGCACCGGGGCGCTGCCCGATCTCCACGCGATGGCCCGCGAACTCGGGGTCCGCTATGTGATGGAAGGCAACGTCCGCCGTGCAGGCGACTTGCTCAGGGTCACCGCGCAGCTGATCGAGGCCGAGGGCGGCGCGATCCTGTGGACCCAGAAGTTCGAGCGCCCGCTGTCCGAGCTGGCCGATCTGCAGGAAGACCTGGTGCTCGAGGTGGCGGCGCACCTCCACACTCAGGTCACCCGGGTCGAAATGGCCCGCGTGCTCAAGAAGCCGTCTGACCTGACCGCGTGGGAATGCGTTACCCGGGCCAGCGCGGCCTATCGCAATATCACCGGCGAGACATTGCTGCAGGCGCTGACCGAGGCGCAGAAAGCGGTCGAAATTGCGCCCGATTATGCCATCGGTCATGCGATGCTCGCCGATGCCAGCGCGACGATTTACATGTGGCTCCAGCCCGATAGCGCCGAGGAGATCAGGCGCATCCGCGGGATCATCGATACTGCGCTGATGCTCGAAGCGGACAATGCGATCGTGCTCGCGCATGTCTCCGAAGCCCACAATTATACCGGCAGCCCCGACGAGGCGCTGACCTTGGCCGAGCGTGCCTGCCAGACCAGCCCGAGCTGCGGACTGGCGCATTACTCGGCCGGGGTCGCCAATATCCTGCTCGACCGGATCGAAGCGGCCGAAGAGAATTTCGCCACCGAGCTGAAGGTCGCGCCGGGATCGCACCTGTTGTTTGCGTCGTACATCTGGCGCGGGAGTGGGCAATTGCGCGCGCGCAACTGGGACCGCGCGCTGGAGCGCTATGCCGAGGGCTGGCGGCTCAATTCGCTCAATGCGTCGATCTGCATCGGGCAACTGATTGCGCTGACCTATCTTGGCCGCCATGACGAGGCGCGCGAGCGCACACTCAAGCTGCGCGAACTCGATCCGCTCACCCCGCTCGAAAACTGGCAGCGCTGCATGCGGCGGTGGTTCGTCAATTGCGGCCACGAAGCCGAGATGACAGCCATTTTGACCCGGTGCTGGGAAGAAGCGGTAGTGGAGGGTTGATTGCCCATTTGATGGGTGGGGTGGAGCGGGTGAAGGGAATCGAACCCTCGTATTCAGCTTGGGAAGCTGCTGCTCTACCATTGAGCTACACCCGCAAACCCGCAGAAAACCTGAGTTCCCCTGATGGGCCGTGGATCGGGTTTACAGACTAGTTTAAAGGCTGCCCCGAAGGCGACGGCGCATTGCCATAAGAATATGGCTTTGGTCAACGGAACATCACCGAAACCCGGTGCATGACCAAACCAGGTCAGATCATTCGGTGTCAGCACTCGATTGCAGATGGACCCGCGTCCGGTGATCGAACAGCGCAGCGAGCTGGCCGTGCCAAAAGGCTTTTGAGCTCGCTACACGAGGTGTTGTGCCATCATTTGTCCGGACAACCAGGCGCATTCGACGCGTGGACCAAGCAGCCAGTCACCGCAAACGCCTAGAGCTATCTCCTGATTCCACAGGGAACCGTCTCCCGTGCCGGCCGAGAGCGCGTATGACCAACGATGGGATGCGACTGCAACAGGTTGCGGAATGTCTGATTTGTGCGCGAGCGATAAGGCGAAAAGCAGCTCCTCTGAGACTTTGGCGGGGGCAGAATCAAAGTTGACTTGCGACCAGTCTGCGCTGGCCTGGACCACCCACGCTTCCGCCGAAGCCCGCTCAGGCTTCGCATTGTTGCGCGCAGCCCAGGCAATAACCCCCGCGTTGCGGATCACTGACGGGACCGCGCCCAGACTTTGTTCAAATACGAACATAGTGGTCCAGCAAGACTGGGACCGCGCAGTGAGGGCAACTCGCGCCAGAGCGAAGTCATGCAAGGACAATAGGGTTGCTGCTTGTTCTGCTGGGATGGCGAGTATGACTGCATCGAACGGCCCGATATTCCCCGTCCCGGTAAACAGCCTCCACTCGTTGTTGCGGCGTGAGATACCACCGACATGACAATTCCATGTCACGTCATGCGCAGCGGCCATCGCCTTGATGATCGCGCTCATCGCAGGCACGCCGACCCATGTGCCATAACCGGCCAGCGGCCACGGCGCGGCAATGCCGTTTTGCTCCCAAATTGAAACCAGCTTCCTGAACCCGGGATCGCGCGCGGTGAAATATTGCGCTCCGTGATCGAGCGTGACCTGACCCAAAGGTGTGTCCATGCGCCGGCTCGACATTCGCCCGCCAGCGCCGCGGCTCTTGTCGTAGAGGGAAATGCTGTGGCCGCTCGCCCGCAACGCGTCGGCGCAGGCCAGCCCGGCCATGCCCGCACCGATGATGGCAATCTTCATCGCAGTTCAGCGCTTTGTCATCAGCGACAGCACTTCCTTGCGGCTGTCTGGATTGGTCAGAAAACAGCCCAGCATACGGCTGGTTACCATTCCGACGCCATGCGTCTTGACCCCGCGCCCAGTCATGCAGCCGTGCTGCGCTTCGATCACCACGGCAACTCCCTGCGGCTGCAGATTGTCCCAGATCGATTGCGCCACTTGTGCGGTCAGCCGCTCCTGAATTTGCAATCGTTGGGCATAGCCGTGCAGCACGCGCGCTAGTTTCGAAATTCCCACGACCCGCTTAGACGGCAGGTAGGCGATCGAAGCGGTCCCTGTGATCGGCGCCATGTGGTGCTCACAGTGCGACTGGAACGGGATGTCTTTGAGCAGGACGATCTCTTCGTATCCTCCCACTTCTTCAAAGGTCTTGGTCAGGTGCGCGCCGGGATCTGCATCGTATCCCTGGCAATATTCGCGCCAGGCTCTTGCAACGCGGTTGGGGGTGTCCTGAAGACCCTCACGGTCGGGATCATCGCCCGCCCAGCGGATCAGGTTGCGGATCGATTCCTGAATGAAGTCCGGCACGGGCGGCTTCCCGTCAGAATCGTTAAAATGGCTGTGATTTATTGCAAGGTTCATTGCCCGGTCCTCTCAAAGGTAACTTATTCTGGATCTATCTTTGGCCCGCCAAAGTTCCGACCAAGACGATGAGCGCGATCGCGATACCCTGGAACAGCACGCGCTGGGACATCATCCGGTTCTGCTTCACTCCGAACGCTTCCTGGCGCACGTCGCCAGTTTCGCGAATGTGTTCGGCGTCGCGCAGGAATGCCATCAGGCCCCTGATCAGCGCGGCTGCGGCGGCAACGGCGAAGCCGCCTACGAGAAGCACCAGAAAAATCGTCATGATCCGAATCTCCGTAAAGCCGAACAGGAACGCTGAGGGATCTCGCGTTGCTGACAGGCTGACGGCTATCGCAGAGCACAGGCAGAAACCAACCTGACCAAATGGGCACTTTTCGAATATCCAATCATCAGCTAACCCGTCAGGCGTAATGCCACCGAGCTTCATGATCGGGTCCAGTCCCATTGCAGCGGTGATGAGCAATCCGCGGCTTCCAGATAATCCGATCGTTGAATGTAACGCCGCTTTTGTTGCGCTCACCGGCTACCAGCGCGAAGAGATCATCGGCCACAACTGCAGGTTCCTAACCGGCGCCGGCACTGAACCCTGGCTAGCCGAGATGCTTCGCAACGGGATCCGGCGGCGCCAGCCGGTGATGGTCGAAATCCTCAATTACAAGAAAGACGGCACGCCGTTTCGCAACGCCGTCATGGTCGCACCGATCTTCGGCGCAGAGGGCGAGCTCGAATATTTTCTCGGCTCGCAGGTCGAGATCGCCGACGACGTTGCACGGGCTAATGATGCGCGGCGCGATGCAGCCCATAGCCGCATCGCGGCCTTGAGCCGACGCCAGCGCGAAGTCCTGCTGCTCCTTGCCAGCGGCAAGCTTAACAAGCAGATCGCCTATGAACTGGGCCTCAGTGAGCGAACGGTGAAGATGCACCGTGCAGCGGTGTTTGCCGCGCTTGGCGTCAAGACCAGCGCCGACGCCATTCGGCTGGCGATCGAAGCGGGCTTTTGATCGGCTCGAACGTGATAGCCTGGATTCAAGCAATCCGCGTGGGTGACTGACCCAAAGACCATCTTGTCGACCTATCGAGCAGGGCTCACTTGGACCGATGCAAGTCCAAACCCTTCCCCGCCCGCTAGTGATATTCGGCCTATCTGGTCTGTTGCCCCAAGCCATTTGCTTGGCGCTGGTCATCCAAGATGGCCCCGAGCGATGGGTCGCGCTGGCAGCGGCGTGCTTTTATGCGGCGCTGATCCTGTCGTTTCTGGGCGGATTGTGGTGGATGGCCGCAATGCTGAGCGGACTGCGGTCTGGTTGGTATTACGCCGTTGCGGTGCTGCCCAGCCTGCTGGGGCTGGTCGCGCTCCTGCCGTGGTGCCTGGGCTGGGCCTGGCCCGGACCATCGCTGATTACGCTCGGCTTTGCGCTCCTCGCCAGCCCGCTGGTGGATCGCGCGTTGGCGAAGCAGGTGCAATTGCCTTCCGGATGGCTGCCGCTTCGAGTGGTCATGGCGGGTGGGTTAGGCATCATGACCGTGATGATCGGTATAGCATGAGGCGTCGTGGCAGCGCGGCGGTCAGTTGACGCGTGCCAGCACGGTCAAGACGCCCCCGTTTAATTCCTCGAGTAGTGATAGTGGGGGGTTGAGCCCTGCCCGGCGGACCTGTTGGCCAACAAGCAGGGCCGCAACCTGCCAAGATAACATGCCCCAAAGGCCATGTTTGATTGCTGCGCGATGCGTGTTATCTCTTTACTAAGCCAAGAACGTTGAAGCACAAAAATTATCGGCAAGCTAATAGGGACAGCGAATTGCCATTTCCTAACCATGCTGAAAATAATAAGGAGAGAGATCGTGAGAAAATCTATTGCTTTCGTTTGGAACTTTATCTTTGATCACGAGGTGAGCCCCCTTCGTCATATACCAGACTTTAATGTCCGGCACATGGTTCTGCAGATGTTAGGCTGGATGTGGGCCATTACTTTCTCGGTCGCTATTGGAAGTTACACTTTCCTCGCCGTCAGCTTGATCGGACATGCTGTACTGCTTGGAGCAGTGGCTATCACGGTTGCCACCTACACGACGGCGGCAAAACGGCCGCAGACTTTCCTCTCTCTCGCGCGTCGATAACGATGCCTCAGGGCGGCGTCGTTTCGCACCGATCCGGCACTGTATGATGTCATCGGCCGGACCTGGTTTGTCTCCGCAAAGGTCAAGTTTCGACGATTTTGATCGATGACTGGCGTCCTGCGGGCACTGTTTTGCCCGCAGGACGTTCAGCATGCTGAATGGATGTTATCGGTGTCCGTGCGTATAAGGCATGCGCCCGGGCAGTCCCCGTCTCGAATTTCAGCACGTCCATCCCG
>JARXKR010000142.1:3362-5730 GCA_030271565.1 Pseudomonadota bacterium | reverse complement strand
ATTCTCCTCGGACTGTTGCATCCAATCTAGGCGGTGCGGGCGCGAAGGCAACGGCTGCGCACAAAAAGCTTTACTGCGCCACTTCCAATCCGGGCTTGTGCGCGGCGAGCAGTTCGGGCGGGAGTTCGAGCAACACCGGAACCTGCGTGTACAGTAGCGCCGCCTGCACCGCGCGGCCGGGGTAAGTCACCTCGAGCGCAGCGACATAGGCTGCCATCTGGCGCAGGATCGAAACCGGCACGCCGTCGAGATTGGCCGGTGGCCGCCGCGCCGATTTGAAATCAACCACGCGGATGTCCTCGTCGGTGATCAGCAGCCGGTCGATTGTCCCCGCCACAACCTGTCCGCCGACCGTCGCGGCGATCGGCACTTCGGCGAGCGAGCCAGGGGCGAACAGCTTGCCCCAGCCCGGATGCGCGAGCACTTGCAAGGCCGAAGCGATCATTTCGGCGCGCGCGGGAGCGGTAAATTCCCCGCCTGAACGCGCCAGCCACACCTGTGCCGCTGCAGCGCGATCGGCAGGTGCTACATCGGGCAAGCGCTCGAGCAATTTGTGCATCAAAACCCCGCGCCGGGCCGCAACAGAATCGCTGCCGGGTGCGAACGGCGCATCGCCGCTGGTGTCCTGTCCCAGCGACGAAGGCGCGAGCGGACGCGGCGGGCGCGGCTCGGCGGCGATCGGAGTTTCGAGCCACGGCGGTAGCAGTTCCAGCTCACCGCCCGCACTCTCCAGCGGAGGCAAAGGCAGCGCGGGAGCCTCACCATGTACCCAGCGCTTGCCCCAGATGAAATCGGTCTCGGGCTCGTCGGCTTCGAACAGCCCGTGCAGCCGCGCATACCAGCTGTCAGGCGCCGGTGCATCTTCGCGCGCGGTCAGCGATCCGGCGATGAACAGCGCCTCCTCGGCGCGCGTCATCGCCACGTAAAGCAGCCGCCAGTGCTCCTCCATCTCGGTCTTTTTCGCCGCCGCATCGGCTGCCGCAATCACCCCGGCACGGTCGGCGGTGGCGAGCGGCGGGAGCGGGATCAGCCGCTCGGCTTCATTAGCCGCGACTGCAGGATCGGGCAGCGACAGTGTGCGCCGACGGCCAGCGGGGTTGGGATTGTCGGCGGCGTCGGCCAGGATCACGATCGGGGCTTGCAGGCCCTTGGCGCCGTGGACGGTCATCACCCGCACCTCGTCGGCGGACTTGCCAGCCTCGCGCTTAAGTTCGCCGTCGCCGGCTTCGAACCAGCGCAGGAAGGTGTGCAGGCTGGCTACTTCGCTCGCGGCAAAAGCGCTCGCGGCATTGAGCAATTCGTCGACTGGATCGTTCACCTCGCTGCCGAGCCGCGCGACCAGCTTGCGCCGACCTTGCCACGGCCCGGTAAGCAGCCAGTAGAGCAGCGCTTGCGGCGGTTCGAAATCGGCCTGACGCAAAAGGTCGAGCAATTGCGCGACTGTTTCCGCTGCCAGCGACGTGCCGCGCTGGTCGAGCAGGTGCCGCCACAACCGCACCTTGTCGGGCCGGTAGCCGAAGAGGAGCAGCTGTTCCTGGCTCCACCCGATCAGCGGCGAGGTTAGCAGGCAAGCGAGGTTGAGATCGTCGAGCGGCTGCGCGGCAAAGCGCAAAGCGGCGATCAGGTCGCGTACCCCAAGCGGCGCGGCGAGACGCAGGCGGTCAACCCCCGCCACCGGAACGCCCGCCGCATGGAGCCGCGCAACGATCAGCCCGGCGAGCGCCTTGCGCTTGCGTACCAGCACCATGACGTCACCCGCCGTGGCGCGGCGTGCAGTGCCGGAAGGCTCGCCCTTGACCAGCGGGAAGCCACTATCGAGCCATTGCTTGACCTGCCGCGCGATCTTGTCGGCCAGTTGCCGGTCGGTCGGCGCGAGCCAGCCCTCGCCGCCTTCATCGTCGCTTTCGCTGACCGGGTCGGCCTCCTCGGCGGCACCGCCGACGACTTGCCACAGCACCACCTGGCCGGGGCGTTCCTCGCCAACGTGGACCACCGCCTGTTCGCTCAGCCCGAACTCGACCGGCCCAATTCGCGCAATGGTCATGTCCACAAATTCAAGCACTTGGCGTGCAGTTCTGAAGCTTTGTCCCAAGCCCAAGTCTTGCAGATCGCGCACCCGCTGGCCGCTGCGCAAGCTCGCCGCGCCCTCCGCCAGTCCCGCCATCTCGCGCCGGACCCGTTCGCGCGCGCTGGCGAAATTCTCCGGACTGGTGCCCTGGAAGCGGAAGATCGCCTGTTTGTAATCGCCGACCACAAACAGCGTGCGCAGCTTGTCGCCGTGCTGCCCTGCGCCGGTGAAGAAATCACCAGTCAGCGCCTCGATGATCTCCCACTGCGACTGGTTAGTGTCCTGCGCTTCATCGACCAG
>JARXKR010000142.1:0-3262 GCA_030271565.1 Pseudomonadota bacterium | reverse complement strand
CTGGCGGCATCGGCGAAATATTCCTCCAGCTTTTGCAGGCTCGGCACATTGCGGGTGGTATCGGCCAGCGTGAAAAGCACCTTGTGCAGCGCCGGCAGCATTTCCAGCCGCTGCGCCGGAGCGGCGGAAAGCCAATCCCCGATCAGCGCAGCGCCGTCCTGACCGGTCTTGGCGCCCCACTGGCGGTAGGCCGAAAGGCACAGCCGCAGCGCATCGACATCGAACACATCGTCGCTGCACAGGCCGGGCAAATCGTCCGCGCTGGCATCGCTCGGCAGGCCGATCAGCTGCTTGACCCGCGCGGCCATCGGCGGCTGCCACTTTTTCCAAACTTCCAGAACCTTGGCGCAGCGCAGCAAGTAGCTCTCCACTGCATCGGGGCCGAGCCGCACTGACAGGTCCTCGATCGTCCGCAGCGTCGCAACATCGTTTTCAGCTTCGGCCGCGACCAGCATGTCCGCTAGCACTTCGCGCAGCAGCAGCGCGCGCTCGCGGTCCTCCATCGCCTTGGCGCCGGGTGTCAGCCCCGCCTCATGCGGGAAGGCGGCGAGCAGCCACTGCGAGAAGGCGTGGATCGTATCGATGCGCAGCCCACCGCCAGGGCAATCGAGCACTTCGGCAAACAGCCGCCGCGCCCGCGCCTGAGCAGCGGGGCCATACTCCGCGCCAATGGCCTTCAGATCGGCCGCGAGCGGTTCGGGCTTGGAGCGGACCCAGCGCGCCAACACCCCGTTGATCCGCGACGCCATCTCGGTCGCACCGGCCTTGGTGAAAGTCAGGCACAGGATCTGCGAGGGGCTGACCCCGTCCTGCAACAGCAGCCGCAGCACCCGCGCCGAGAGCACCTGGGTCTTGCCGGTCCCGGCCGAGGCCGACAGCCACACGACTTCGGCCGGATCGACCGCGGGGTGCTGCTCATCGGTCAGCGGGAAGAGCTTGTCGCCGCCGCTCATGGCTCACGCTCGCCGCGCGCCTGCCATTCATCGAGCCGCATCAGCTGATCGAAATCGTTGTAACCGCCGATGTCGGGGTTGAGCCGCGCGGTGAACGCTTCGTCCCCCTTGATCCAGCGCTTGATTGCATCGCCGAGGAAATGTTCGGTCTGGCTGAGAAACTCCTCACGCGGCAGGCCGGTTTTCTTCTTCCCGTCTTTGACCGGTTCCTCACTGTATCCGAACCCAGTCGGACTTTTCTTGCTCTTTCCCAGCGACCAGTACTCGAACCGCTCGGGCTCGCCAGCCACACCGGGGAAACCCCCATCCGCTGCGATCAGCCCAAGCGTACCGAGCTGCAAGGCGAAGCCCTTTTCAACACTCGCCGGCGTTGGCGGCCCGCCGGTCTTGTAGTCAACCACCGCAAGGCTGCCGTCGGCCAGCTGGTCGATCCGGTCAGCGCGGCCGTGGACCCGCACGCCCATGTAATCCATCTCGCCGCGCGCTTCGCTGACCAGCACATGGCGGCCGGTGCGTTCCAGCTCGGCAATCTCGGCGTCGATCCATTCGAGCCCTCGTGATAGCCGCGGCCACCACAGCGAGCGGACCAGCGGATGCGCGCGCATTTCGGCCAGTTCTTCGGCGGCAAGTGCATGTAATTCACCCGCGCGGCCACCGGCGTCATGCCACCGCTGCAAGACTTTATGGACGACAACGCCTTTCCATTGCGCAGTCGGTTCGGCATCGAGCTGGTCGAGCGATTGCAGCCGCAGGATCGCGGCGGCGTAGAACTGGTACGGATCGCTGCGCAGCCGGTCGAGCGCGGTCACCGACAAGGCAACATCGCGCTGAGCCGCGCTTGGGCGGGGTTTGGGCTGCGGATAGGCTGGCGCCGGGCTGGCCTTATCGATCCGCCGGGCCAGATCAATGGCGCGGAGCTCGCGGTGGTCTTTGGCGAGATCGCCGAGCATTGCCTCGACCCGCAGCACGAACCGGCTGGGGATCACCGGACCGGTTTCGTCGCGGTTGGCCCAGCTCAGCACCACCTCGGGCGCGCCGAGTGCTCCGGCAAGGTCGTGCGCGGCAAGGCCGATGCGGAATTCCGCCCCCGGCACGCCGAGCGCACGCAGCACTGCCGGAGGGAGCAAGGGTTCGGGCGCAGGGCTGGCGGGCCAGGTACCCTCGGTCAGCCCGGCGCAAATCACCAGATCGGCGCGGCTCATCCGGGCTTCGAGCAGGCCGTAAATGGCGAGCCGGGGGTGACCGCCCCAGGCCGGGCGCACCGCGACCCGGTCCATCGCCCCGCGCAGGACTGCGGGCAGGTCTGCTGGAGCGAGTGTCGTTCCGATCTCGCTGGCTGCGCTGCGCAGTTCTTCCAGCCAATCCGCCAGATCGCGCCCGGCAGCGCCTTGCCACAGTTCTGAACCGCCAAAAGCCTCTGCGGCGGCCGCCAAAGCGCCGAGCGCATCGGCCAAGCGCAAGCCTTCGTCCCACGCCAGCAAGGGTTCGAGCAGCGCCGCGATCCCGTCCCACCAGGCTTGCAGACCGGCCTTGTCGTCCGGCCCGGCCGCCTTGGCGACAACATCGTGGAGCGGCACCAGTCCCGGCGCGCGGCGCGGACCGCGTAGTAACAGATCGAGCCGGCGCGCATGATCGAGCCAATCGGGCCGCCCCTCCCCCGCACCGACCAGCGGGTGGACCAACAGCGCCAGCAGCGGCACCGGCGAAGCTTGCGTCGCGATCACTTCGGCCAGCAGCAACAGCACCCGGCCTGCGGCGGTTTGCGGCAAGGGCACGCCCGCGCTATCATCGGCGGCAATTCCCCAGCGCCGCAGATGCGCCACAACCCGGCCCGCCAAACCGCGATCGGGGGTGATCAGTGCCGCACGCCGTTCGGGCACTTCCAGCGCCTCGCGCAGCAGGATTGCAATGGCCTGCGCCTCTTCGCCGGGATGCGCCGCCTGCATCAGCCGCACGCCCGCCAAGCGGCGCTGGTCAGCGGGCAGATCGACCCAGCCGGCGCTTGCGGCAGGAGGCAGGAACAGGTTGGAGATCGCCCGGCTGCGCGCTGGCTGCGCTGCGGCGAGACCCGCGCGGTGCCACGGATCGACCTCGCCGCGCGCCACGCCCATCCGGTTAATCAGCAGCTTGAGGTGGTATTGCGGGTGGGTTGCTGCGTCCATTGCGCCGAACGGGGCTTCCTCGCCGTCCGCCGCGATCCCGGCCGAGCCGAGTGCGGACCACACATCGTCTGCCATTGCGAGATCGAGATCGGGCAGGATCACCGCCGAATTGGGCAGCGATGCCACCACCCGCAGCAGCTTGGCCAA
>JARXKR010000141.1 GCA_030271565.1 Pseudomonadota bacterium | reverse complement strand
AGCCGGTGGCGGTCACCCAGCCCGACCCAGCAGATCCGCGCCGGCATGCCCTGGAACTTGATCTTCTCGCGCGCCATATCGAGCCAGCGGTGCAGCGCAGGGCTATCCGGCATCAGCTCCTTCACCTTGGCGTCGGTCTTGTAGATATCTTCGGGATCGCCTGACAGCGCGGCCCAGCGGAACGGACCGATGCCGCGGCAGAACAACGGCCGGATATAGGCCGGGACGAAGCCGGGGAAGGCAAAAGCATCTGCGACGCCTTCATCGAACGCGACCTGGCGGATGTTGTTGCCATAATCGGTGGTGGGCACGCCGAGCTTTTGGAATTCGAGCATCGCCTCGACATGGCGCGCCATGCTGGCCTTGGCGGCCTTGGCCACAACCTCGGGTTCGCGCTCGCGCTTTTCGGTCCATTCGGCCACGGACCATCCGGCGGGCAAATAGCCGTTGACCGGATCGTGTGCGCTGGTCTGGTCGGTCAGCAGATCGGGCCTGATCCCGCGCGCCAGCATTTCGGGCAGCATTTCGGCGGCGTTGCCGAGCAGCCCGACCGAGACCGGCAACTTGCTGGCCCTGGCCTCCTCGATGATTCCCATCGCCGCGTCGATCGTCTCGGCCATGCAGTCGAGATAGCCGGTGCGCAGCCGCATCTCGATCCGGCTGCGCTGGCATTCGATCGCCACGCAGCTTGCCCCCGCCATCACTGCGGCGAGCGGCTGCGCCCCGCCCATCCCGCCCAGCCCGGCGGTGAGCAACCAGCGCCCAGTCAGATCGCCGCCGTAATGCTGGCGGCCCATCTCGACAAAAGTCTCGTAAGTGCCCTGCACGATCCCTTGCGTGCCGATGTAGATCCAGCTCCCCGCGGTCATCTGGCCGTACATCGCGAGGCCCTTTTTATCGAGCTCGCTGAAGTGCTCCCAGGTGGCCCATTTGGGCACCAGGTTGGAGTTGGCGATCAGCACGCGCGGGGCATCGACATGGGTCTGAAACACCCCGACCGGCTTGCCCGACTGGACCAGCAGCGTCTGATCGTCCTTCAACCGCCGCAGCGTCTCGACGATTTTGTCGTAGCTTTCCCAATCGCGCGCGGCGCGGCCGATCCCGCCGTAAACCACCAGCTCCGCAGGGTTCTCGGCCACATCGGGGTGGAGGTTGTTCATCAGCATCCGCAAGGGGGCTTCGGTCAGCCAGCTGAGCGCGCTGAGTTCGGTCCCGGTAGCGGGCTTGATCACGCGGCTGTTGTCGAGACGGGTCATGATTGTCCTTTTGCAAAGTCGAGGCAGGCGCCGATCAGCGCGCGAAGGGTGGGCGCAATCGCCGGTGCCGCCCCCAGCGGTGCAGGCCAGTTTTCCGGGGTGGGCTGCTCCGGCTCGTCCATATAACCGCGCATCGCCAGTTCCATCTGTACCGCGTGAACGCCATGCTCGGGCGCACCGTAATGCCGGGTGGTCCAGCCGCCCTTGAACCGGCCATTACAGACGTATGACTGGCCCGAGGCTGCACAGACTTGGACCAGCGCGGCTTCGAGCACCGGATCGCAGGTGGCCCCGCCGTTGGTGCCGAGGTTGAACTGCGCCAATTCACCCTCGAACAGGCGCGGGATGCGGCTGCGGATCGAGTGGGCATCGTAGAGTACAACGCAAGGGTGCATCGCCCGAAGGCGTGCGATCTCCGCGCGCAATGCAGCATGATAAGGATCGAAAAACGTCTTGCGGCGCCACGCGATCTCGTCGGTTTCGGGATCGAAGCCGCGATAAAGAGGCTCGCCGTCGAAAGTGGTGACCGGGCACAAGTCGGTGGTGGCCTGCCCCGGATAAAGCGACGCGCCCGAGGGATCGCGATTGACGTCGATGATCGAGCGGCTGACTTTGGTCGCCACCGTGGTCGCGCCAAGTTCGCGCACGAAAGCATAGAGTTCCGCGATCCACCAATCGGCATCGCGCCGCGCCAGCCACGGTGAGACGAAGCGGTCCTCGACCCCGCCCAGCTCGGTCCCGCCATGCGGGAAAGCGACCACCAGCGGCGCATCGCCGCGCTGGACTTCGAGCCAGTCGCTCACTCTGCCACTCCGGGCAGGGCAATCCCAACCGAACTCGCCAGCGCTCCGGAACGGATCAGCGCGTTGGCCACTTCCATATCGGGATGGAAATGGCGGTCTTCGTCGAGCGCCGGAACCTTGCCGCGAAGCAGCTTGCGGGCCTGCTCGAGAGCAAGGGATGATGCCAGCGGAGCATGGAATTCGCAGCCCTGCGCCGCTGCCAGCAGTTCGATCCCGAGCACCGCTTCGGCATTGGCGAGCATCGGAGCCAACCGCCGGCTCCCGTGCGCTGCCATCGAGACATGGTCTTCCTGGTTGGCCGAAGTCGGGATCGAATCGACCGAGGCGGGATAGGCCATCTGCTTGTTTTCGCTGACCAGCGCGGCGGCGGTCACCTGCGGGATCATGAAGCCCGAATGCAATCCGGCGTGCGCAGTGAGGAAGGCGGGCAGACCCGATAGCGCCGGATCGACCAGCATCGCGATCCGGCGCTCGGCAATGGAGCCGATCTCGCACAGCGCCAGCGCGATCATGTCGGCGGCGAAGGCAACGGGTTCGGCGTGGAAGTTGCCGCCCGACAGCGCCTCGTCTGTCTCCGCGAAGATCAATGGATTGTCCGAAACACCGTTGGCCTCGGTCAGCAAGGTGGTAGCGGCCTGCCTGAGCAGGTCGAGCACCGCGCCCATCACTTGCGGCTGGCAGCGCAGACAATAAGGGTCCTGCACCCGCGGATCGTCGACGCTGTGGCTGGCCCGGATCGCGCTGCCCGCCATCAATTCGCGCAAGCTTGCAGCAACTTCGATCTGGCCCTTGTGCCGCCTCAGCGCGTGGATGCGCGGATCGAACGGAGTGTCCGAGCCTTTGGCCGCTTCGGTCGACAGCGCGCCGGTGACCAGCGCCGAACGCAACAGGTTCTGCGCGCCGATCAATGCGGCGAGCGCGTTGGCGGTCGAGAACTGGGTGCCGTTGAGCAGCGCCAGACCCTCTTTAGGACCCAATAGCAGCGGGGTAAGCCCTGCTTTGGCGAGCGCCGTGGCCGCATCGATGCGCTGGCCGTGCACCCAGATCTCACCCACCCCGATCATCGCGGCGGTCATATGTGCCAGCGGGGCGAGATCGCCGCTCGCCCCCACCGACCCTTGGCACGGCACCACCGGGGTGAGCCCGCGCACCAGCATTTGCTCCAGCAGCGCGACCGTTGCGGGGCGCACCCCGCTGGCACCTTGGGCCAAGCTGGCCAGCTTGAGCGCCATCATCAACCGCACCACCGGCACCGGCGAGGGAGCGCCGGTCCCGGCGGCATGGCTGAGCACTATGTTGCGCTGGAGTGCGGCCAGATCGGCGTCGTCGATCCGCACCGATGCCAGCTTCCCGAACCCGGTGTTGATCCCGTAAACCGGTGCGCCCTTGGCCACGATCCGCTCGACCGCCGCAGCACTGGCGGCGATGCGCGGGGCGCAGTCCGAATCGAGCCGGGCCGCCGCACCGCGATAGATCGCTTCCCATTCGCCGAGCGAAACCTCGCCGGCGCTCAACACCACATCGCTCATTTGCCTCTCCACACCCGGGCATGGAGCGGATTGGCGCCCATCCGGTAAACCAGCTCGGCCGGCTCCTCGATATCCCAGATCGCCAGGTCGCAACTCTTGCCCGGCGCGAGCGAACCGCATTCGCCCTGCAGCCCAAGCGCGCGGGCGGCGTTGATCGTCACCGCGGCGAGACACTCGGCCACGGTCAGACGAAAGCAGGTCGCGGCCATGTTCAGCGCCAGCAGCAGCGAGGTCAGCGGGCTGGTGCCGGGGTTGCAATCGGTCGCCAGTGCGATGGGCACACCTGCCGCGCGCAGTAATTCTATCGGCGGCAACTGCGTCTCGCGGCAGAAGTAGTAGGCCCCGGGGAGCAGCATTGCGACCGTCCCCGCCTCGGCCATGGCGGTAACACCTGCAGCATCGAGGTGTTCGAGATGATCGGCCGAAAGCGCACCGTACTTTGCGGCCAAAGCTGCGCCGCCGAGGTTGGAGAGCTGCTCGGCGTGGAGCTTGACCGGCAGCCCCAGCGCCTTGGCGGCGGTGAACACCCGCTCGATCTGCGCAGGCGAGAATCCGATCCCCTCGCAGAAGCCATCGACCGCGTCGGCCAGATTTTCGGCGGCTACTGCGGGGAGCATGCTCTGGCACACGAGATCTATGTAACCATCGGCATCGCCCGCGAATTCGGGCGGCAATGCATGCGCGCCGAGAAAGGTGGTGACAACGCGCACCGGGCGAAGCTCGCCCAGCCGCCGCGCCGCGCGCAGCATCTTCAGCTCGGCCTCCAGCTCCAGCCCATAGCCGCTCTTGATTTCGATCGTCCCCACCCCCTCGGCCAGCAGGGCATCGAGCCGGAGCAAGGCGCTGGCCACCAGCTCGTCCTCGCTCGCGGCACGGGTGGCGCGCATGGTCGAAACGATCCCGCCGCCCGCCCGGGCAATCTCTTCGTAACTCGCGCCCTCAAGCCGGAGCTCGAATTCGCGCGCGCGGTTGCCAGCGTGGACCAGATGGGTGTGGGCATCGATCAGCGCCGGGGTGATCCAGCGGCCCTGGCAATCGACCACCTCGGTTTGTTCGAAAGCGGGAGCACCGGCGGAAGGCCCAGCATAGACGATGCGCCCATCGCTCGCCGCCACCAGCCCGTCCGCAATTGGCTCCGCGCCCGGAATCATGGTCAGCAGCCGCGCATTTCGCCAGACCGTGTCGCAGTGCATTGCCGCCTCGTGACTAGTGGATCGCGAATATGTATAGACAATTAGATCGGGCTGTATAGTGTGAAAAGCCAGACTGCAGAACGAGACCGAAATGAGCGCCAGCCTGCACTTTGCCGAAGCCCTGATGCCCCACGGCTGGGCGCACGACGTGCGGATCGAAATCGCCGATGGGTGCTTCACGCGAATCGAGACGGGCGCTGCAGCACAGCCCGGCGACGAGCGCCACAGGGTCGTCCTGCCGGGTCAGCCCAACCTCCACAGCCACGCTTTCCAGCGCGGTATGGCCGGTCTGACCGAGCGCCGCGGCGCATCGTCCGACAGCTTCTGGACCTGGCGCGAGGCGATGTACCGGTTTGTCGACCGGATTGGGCCGGATGATCTGCTGGCGATTGCCGCGATGGCCTATGCCGAAATGCTCGAGAGCGGCTTCGCCCGGGTCGGCGAGTTCCACTACTTGCACCATGCCCCGGATGGATCGCCCTACATTGGAGCGGCGATGGCCGAAGCGATCGTTGCGGCGGCAGCTGAGACTGGAATCGGGCTGACCTTGCTGCCCGTATTCTATGCCCATTCGGGGTTCGGCGGGCAGAGCCCCGGTTCGGGGCAACGCCGATTCGTCTGCGGCCTCGATCAATTTGCTATGCTGCGCGAGGGGTGCGGCGCTGCCCTCGCCGCTTTGCCCGATGCCGTGCTCGGCCTCGCCCCGCATTCGCTTCGCGCGGTGACCCCCGGCGAACTGTCGGCCTTGTCGGCGATGGCGGGCACTGGCCCCATCCATATCCATGTCGCCGAACAGCAAGCCGAGGTCAGCGATTGCCTGGCCTGGAGCGGGGCGCGCCCGGTCGAGTGGCTGCTCGGCAACGCCGCAGTCGGTCCGCGCTGGTGCCTGGTCCACGCCACGCACGTCACTCCGCAGGAAAGCGACGCGCTGGCGGCCTCGGGCGCGGTGGTCGGGCTGTGCCCCATAACCGAAGCCAACCTTGGCGACGGACTGTTCCCCGC
>JARXKR010000140.1:4635-5786 GCA_030271565.1 Pseudomonadota bacterium | reverse complement strand
TCGTCCGGGCCGAGCTGTTCGGCGAAAGTTTGCGCCAGTTCCGCGCCCATCTGGCGCAGCGGGCCATAGCCATGCGGCTGGAACAACGCGATTACCCGGCCGGGGTGCGCCTTCAGGGTTTTGAGCGTCGCGGCGACTTTGTCGGGGTTGTGCCCGAAATCGTCGATTACCGTTATTCCAGAGAGACTTGTGCCGACAATGTCGAAGCGGCGGGCCAATCCCACAAACGAGCCTAAAGCATGCACCGCAGTGCCAAGCGGGACCGAGGCGGCGCAGCAGGCGGCCAAGGCGGCCAGTGCATTGGCAAGATTGTGGCGGCCAGGAAGCTGCAGGGCGAGAGGGTAGCGCGAGCCGTCGCGGCGGTCTTCGATCGTCGCGGAAAGACCAGTTGAACTTTCCACAATCGAACCCGGCACGACGCCAATCATGGCATTGGCATTTTCGATCCCGAAGCTGACCACTGTCTTGGCGCGAGGAGCCAGCGCCGCCACTTCGGGATCGTCGAGATTGATCGCCGCGACATCGGCGCGGGCGAGGAAATCGCCGAACAGTTCGAGCAGTTCTTCCATGCTCTTATGATCGAGGCTGACATTGCCGAGCACCGCGACCGTCGGGCGGTACAGCGCAATCGAACCATCGCTTTCATCGACTTCGGAGACAAACACCGAGCCTTGGCCGACCCGGGCCGATGCAAACGGCGCGTCAGGACGAACGTAGTTCTTCATCACCGCGCCGTTCATGATTGTCGGATCGCGCCCGGCCTGATCCATGATCCACCCGGCCATTCCGGTGACCGTGCTTTTGCCGCTGGTCCCGCCGATCGCGATGCGGCACGTGGCAGCATTGAACAGCGTGGCCAGCAATTCAGCGCGCGACATCCGCGGGCAGCCCAATTCCTTCGCGCGGACCATTTCGGGCACGGTGTCCTCGACCGCTGCCGAGGCGACCAGCGCCTGCTCGGCCGATACAATCCCGCTGCCGTCTTGCGGGTAAAGCGTGAAGCCCAGACTCTCCAGCCAGGCGAACTTCTCGGGCGTACGGCCCTGATCACGGCTGCGGTCCGATCCGGCCACCTCGGCCCCGGCCCCGCGCAAGATCAGCGCCAGCGGCAGCATCCCGGAGCCGCCGATGCCGCAGAAGAACCAGGGGTG
>JARXKR010000140.1:0-4535 GCA_030271565.1 Pseudomonadota bacterium | reverse complement strand
CCGCGGACTATCCCGATCTCGAACTGCATTTCCATGAGCAGTGCTTCTTCAACGACGGGCACTTCGCCGGCAGCGACGCGCAGCGGCTCGCCGCTTTGCTCGAATGCGCCAACGATCCGGCGTTCGATGCAGTATGGTTCGCGCGCGGGGGCTATGGCGCGGCGCGGATTGCCGAAGATGCGATCGCACAGATGGATGGCACGGCCGGGTTCAAGACCTACCTTGGCTATTCGGATGGCGGGATGCTGCTCGGCGGGCTTTATGGAGCTGACATTGGCAAACAGGCGCACGCCCCGATGCCCACCGACATTCGCCGTGAGGGCGGTGAAGTGGCTGTGCGCCGCGCACTGGCCTGGCTGGCTGGCGACACTTCTGGGTTGGAGCAGAGTCTCGACGCACGGCCGCATGTCGCCTTTAACCTGATGACGCTGGCGATGCTGTGCGGCACTCCGCTGATGCCCGACCTGACCGGCCACGTTGTGCTGGTCGAGGAAGTTGCCGAGTACGATTACGCGGTCGACCGGCTGTTCTTCCACATCACCGCGATGCTGCCGGGGATTGCCGGGCTCCGGCTCGGCCGGGTCAGCGCGGTGCCCGAAAACGACATCGCGTTCGGGATCTCGGCGGAGCAGATCGCCCGGCACTGGTGTGTCCGCGCCGGCATACCCTACCTTGGCCGAGCCGATATCGGCCACGATATCGACAACAAGATTGTCCCGTTCGGGGTTGAGGGCGGCCGCGCCAGCCATTAGGCGCAACGCATTCACCTCCCCTTGATGGGGGAGGGATACCGAAGCTTGGCGCGCCAGCGTCTAGCGCAGGTTGGGTGGGGGTGATCTTGCCGTCAGGCGCTTCGCCAGGTCGCACGACCACCCCCATCCAACTGCGACCAGGCCGCTTCGCGGCCAAGTCTGCGTATCCTTCCCCCATCGAGGGGGAAGATTTGATCGAACAGGAGTTAAGGCAATGAGAGCATTCGTTTTTCCCGGGCAGGGCAGCCAGAAGGTCGGCATGGGCGCGGATCTCGCCGCCGCCAGTCCCGCCGCACGCGCGGTGTTCGAAGAAGTGGACGACGCGCTCGGCCAAAAGCTCTCGGCGATGATGCGTGAGGGCCCCGAAGATGCGCTCACCCTGACCGAGAACGCCCAGCCGGCGATCATGGCCAATGCCATCGCGGTGCTGCGGGTGCTCGAGCAGGAGGGCGGAATTACGCTGGCCGAAAAGGCCGATTTTGTCGCGGGGCACAGTCTGGGCGAATATACCGCTTTGTGCGCCGCAGGAGCCTTCAGCCTGGCCGATACCGCGCGGCTACTCAAGCTGCGCGGGCAAGCGATGCAAGCGGCAGTACCGGTCGGGCTGGGCGCGATGTGCGCGCTGCTGGGTGCCGACCTGGCCAAGGCACAGGCGCTGGCCGAAGCTGCGGCTGAAGGAGAAGTTTGTACCGTCGCCAACGACAACGATCCGGGGCAGGTCGTGCTCTCGGGCCACCGGGCGGCGATCGAACGCGCGATTGCCATGGTCAAGGATTTCGAGATCAAGCGCGGAGTGCTGCTGCCCGTCTCGGCCCCGTTCCACTGCCCGCTGATGCAGCCCGCAGCCGATGCGATGGCGCAGGCTCTCACCCAGACCCCGCCGGGTGTACTGCAAGTGCCTCTCTACGCCAACGTTACCGCCGCAGTGGTGACCGACCCGGCAGACGTACAACGCCTGCTGACCCAACAAGTAACCGGCCGCGTCCGCTGGCGCGAAAGCGTGATGGCGATGCACGCGGCCGGAGTAGATCGCTTCGTCGAACTGGGCGGCAAGGTCCTCGGCCCGATGATCGGCCGGTGCGTAACCGATGTGACTGTATCCAGTGTGGTAACGATGGACGATATCGTGGCGCTGGCTAAGGAGCTTTAAAGAGCTCGCGCAGAGATCGCAGAGACCGCAGAGGGAACTTGATGAAGGTTGACGAGATCACTGATGTTGTTGTGGGCGAAGCGATCCGCATCCATCGCGAGTTAGGTCCGGGCCTGCTCGAAAGTGTCTTTGAGAAGGTCTTGGCGGCAGGTCTAGCACGTAAAGGTCTTCTCGTGGCTGCGCAGGTGCCCGTGGCGATCAAGTACGATGGCTTGGTCATTGATGCAGCGTTTCGTGTCGATTTGCTGGTTGAAAAAACGGTTGTGATCGAAATCAAATCAATTGAACAGCTTACCAAGGTTCACGCTAAGCAGCTCCTGACATATCTGCGTTTAATGGAGCAGCCCGTCGGGCTGCTCTTGAATTTTTCTGGCCTCACGATGAAAGAAGGTATTCGCCGTTTGGTGAACGCTATCGACCGGGATCATAACTCTCTGCGTCCTCTGCGTCCTCTGCGTCCTCTGCGCGAGCAAATTATCGGAGCATCCAATGGAACACCGCATGTTCGACCTTACCGGAATGACCGCCCTTGTCACCGGCGCCGCCGGGGGGATTGGTTCTGCGATCTCGCATGCTCTCGCCAAACAAGGCGCGCGGCTGGCGCTTTCGGGGACCAATCCGGGCAAGCTGCGCTCGTTCCGCGAGGAATTGAATGACATCTACGGCCACGATCACGTCGAGATCACCTGCGACTTGTCGAACACCGAGCAGGTTGAGCATCTGATCCCCGCCACGGTCGATACGCTCGGCAAGATCGACATCTTGGTCAACAATGCCGGGATCACCCGTGACAACCTCGCGATGCGGATGAAGGACGAGGAATGGGACGCAGTGATCCGGGTCAACCTCGAAGCGGCGTTCCGGCTGATGCGCGCGGCCTGCAAGCCGATGATGAAGGCGCGCCACGGTCGGATAATTTCGATCACGAGCGTGGTCGGGGCGACCGGAAACCCGGGGCAGGTCAACTATGCCGCAGCCAAGGCGGGGCTCGTGGGCATGTCGAAGTCGCTCGGGCAGGAAGTCGCCAGCCGCGGCATTACCGTCAATTGCGTCGCCCCCGGGTTCATCCGCACCGCGATGACCGAAGTGCTGCCCGACGCGCAAAAGGACGCGCTCAACGCGCGAATCCCGATGGGCAGGATGGGTGAAGGCGAAGACATTGGCGCGGCTGTGGCCTATCTTGCCAGCAAGGAAGCGGGCTATATTACCGGCCAGACATTGCACGTTAATGGCGGCATGGCGATGCTCAGCTGACAGGATCGACACAGGGGGTTTTGATGCGATATTTGGTTCCGCTCGCGGCGGCTGTGGCCGCGTCAATTGCAGCGCATCCCGCGGCGGCGATGACTCCCGGACAGGCAGCCTGTCCGGGGCAATTGGCGGCCAAGACGCTTGGGCCGATGCTGGCCAAGGAAATGATGGAATACAAGGCAGGCCAGGCCCAAAATCCGGCGATTGCGCAGGCCGTGAAGCAGGTCCTCGATATCTGCATCAAGCGCGAAAAAGTGTCGGCGGATCAGGAAGATGCCTACACGACTTACATCATATCGCGGGTCAGCCATGACGATCTGTCGCGCCAGCTCGGGGCGATGAAGGTGCCCACTGTGATCATTGACCGGGTGTTCGGGCTCGGGCTGGGGCTGCGCAACCCCACCCCCGACCAGATCACCGAGGACCAGTTCAACGCGCTGGTGAAGGAGCTGGCGTCCGCTGGGGTCAAAATCGATTCACTGCCCGAAGACGCGATGACGATGATGGGGGCCTATGTCGCTGTCACCGGCGAAATGTACCGTGATATGGCGCTGGTAAGCTGAGCTGCCGTGCAGGTATGATTTTGCGCGGATTTATCCCCAGCTAGTGCCGCATTGATGCAGGCAAACCTTGCCGCGCCGTGGCCCGGCGCTAAGGAAGGAAGTCCGCAAATTGACGGCGCATGGCCGATTCCAGCCGTGTGCATCTGGCGACTAGGGGACTAGACCGACCATGAAGGCCACCATCGAACGCGCGACGCTGCTGAAGTGCCTGTCGCACGTCCAGTCTGTCGTCGAACGGCGCAACACCATCCCGATCCTCTCGAACGTGCTGATCGAGGCGGCGAGCGACGGCACCTTGAAAGTGATGGCAACCGACCTAGACCTGCAAGTGGTCGAAAGCCTCAGCGCAGTCTCGGTCGAGGTGCCCGGCGCGATCACCGTTTCGGCGCACCTGCTGTTCGATATCGCGCGCAAGCTGCCCGACGGCAGCCAGGTCAGCCTTGAAACCGCCGACAATCGCATGGCGGTCAAGGCCGGTCGCAGCCGGTTCTCGCTGCCGACCTTGCCGCGCGATGATTTCCCGATGATCGTCGAAGGTGATCTGCCGACCAGCTTTGAAATCGGCGCAGCCTTGCTCGCCCAGCTGATCGACCGCACCCGGTTTGCGATCAGCACCGAGGAAACCCGCTACTACCTCAACGGCATTTTCCTCCACGTGACCGACGACGATCTGCGCGCCGCAGCCACCGACGGCCACCGGCTGGCGCGCTTTACCATTGCCAAGCCCGACGGTGCCGACGGCATGCCCGACGTGATCGTGCCGCGCAAATGCGTCGCCGAACTGCGCAAACTGCTTGAGGAAGCGCCGAGCTCGAACGT
>JARXKR010000139.1 GCA_030271565.1 Pseudomonadota bacterium | reverse complement strand
ACTCGACCGTGATCCACGCGGTGCGGCTGATCGAAGACCTGCGCACCCGCGATGCCGATATGGACGGCGATGTGCGCAGCCTGCTCAGGCAGCTGGAAAGCTGATTTTCCCACCGTGTTTTCACAAGGTTTGCACCGGCTTTCAACCGCCTGCCCACAGCCTTGCCCCTTCGCTCGGGTTTAGGCCGGCAGCAACTGCGCGGCGGGAGGTTTGCGGTAGCGCGCTGAGGTCTCGGGCAGGAACAGCGCCCCGACCAGCGCGACTACGTTGGCCCCGGCAAGAAACCAGCCGGCCGCGACCGGCGTCCCGGCCGTCTTTATCAACCAGGTTAGCGCGAGCTGGGTCACGCTGCCGAAAATCGTCACTGGAAGCGCATAGACCAGTCCGAAAACCCGCGTCCGGATTGCCGGGTGTGCGCCTTCGGCCAGCGCGGCATAGACCGAACTTCCGCGGAACTGAGCGACGAAGCTGAACAACACGCTGCAGAGGACGAACACCGGCATTGAGCGCGAGCCAGTGATCAGCATAAAGCCGGGCACCGCCAGGGTGACCAGCAGCACACTGCAACTGATCGCGCCGGCCTTTCGCCCGAACCGGTCGCTGAACAGCCCGCCAGCGAGTGCACCCATGACAAAGGCGATGTTCGCGCCAAGCTGCACCAGCATAGCCTGAGTCACGGAAAACCCGAGCTGGGCCTGACCGAAGGTGGCGACGTAACTGATCGTGTAGGTCGACATCGTGCCGCCGGCAATCAGCGCGCTCACGGTGAGCACCAGCTTGGTCAGCGAGGGATAGCTGCCGCCCTGCGCGTCGCCGGCTTGTTCCTCATCGCGGCGCGTTTCAGGCAGGTTGCGCCGGATGTAGAGCGCAAAAGGAATGACAACGATACCAAGCGCCATCGCGATGCGCCAGCCATAGTCACTCATCAGCTCGGCCGACAGCCACAGGCTCAGTGCCAGTCCGACGAGCGTGCCCGCCACGTTGCCAACGCCTTGCGCAATGCCCTGCATCGATGCGCCCAGCCCGCGCAGGTGCGGCGGCGCGGCTTCGACCATGTAGACACTGGATGCGCCGACTTCACCGCCGACGGCAAACCCTTGGATCAACCGCGCGATCACCGCAATGATCGGCGCGGCCCAGCCGATTGTCGCATAGCCCGGGGTGATCACGAGCAACAGGATGCCCAGCCCCATCAACACCATGCTGATCAGCATCGCCGGGCGGCGCCCGTGTCGGTCTCCGTAGTGCCCCAGTACATAGGCCCCGACCGGCCGCGCGAGGAAGCCCACCCCAAACGTCGCCAGTGAAGCCATCAGGCTTAGGTAAGGCGATAGCGAGGGGAAGAAGGTGTTGCCGATCTGGATGGCAAAGAATGCGTAGGTCAGGAAATCGTACCATTCCAGCGCGCAACCGATCGTCGCGGCAACGCCAGCGCGTCGCGACTGGTCGGGCGGCAGAGTGGCCAGGTCGTGCATCGTTGGTTCCCGTGCGACCCAGGAAGCACGGTTGGACGCTAAATTCCGATACGAGTCAAACGCGCGGCCTTACGCCGTTAGACCGCCATCGACCACCAGCTCGCTGCCGGTTGTAAAGGCCGCGCGGTCGGAGGCGAGGAATACCACTGCATCGGCCACATTTTGCGGTTCGCCCAAGTGCCCGAGCGGGTGCATTGCCGAGACCTGCGCCAGCACTTCGTTGTCGCCGAGCGACTGGGCTGCGGCGAAATCGTCCAGCAGTTTGCGGCCCATCTGGGTGTCGATCACGCCGGGGTGGACCGAATTTACACGGATGCGCGCCGCCGCCAGTTCCTTGGCGCAGCCCTTGGTGAACAGCCGCACCGCGCCTTTGGTTGAGTTGTAGCAGGTCGCCCCCGCCGCGCCTTCGATCCCTGCCACCGACGACAAGTTGACGATTGCCGTGCCGCCGCGCCACAAGTGCGCGCGCTCGGTCAGCAAGGGGATCGCCGCGCGGGTGCCAAGGAACACGCCCTCGACGTTGACCGCGTGGAGCCGCCGCCAATCGTCCAGCGTGGTCTCGGTGATCGGCTTGAACAGCCACAGCCCGGCGTTGTTGACCAGAATATCGAGCCCGCCTGCCTCTGCCTTGAGCCATTCCATCGTCGCGGCCCAGCCCTCTTCACTGGTCACGTCCTGCGCGCGGGCGATTCCGCCGATCTCGGCCGCCAGGGCATCGGGTGCGGTCAGATCGGTGACTGCTACTTTGGCCCCGGCTGCAGCCAGCGCGCGCGCGGCGGCGGCGCCAATCCCCGTCGCGGCACCCGTAACCAGCGCGATGCGGCCATCAAGATCTGCCATGTCAAATTCCTTTCATTCGAGCCAAATATCCGTTCGTGGTGAGGAGGGACTGAGCGAAGCGAAGGCCCGTCTCGAACCACAGGTAGCGCGCAGTCCTTCGAGATGCGTCTTCCCCTTCGACAGGCTCATGGTCAGCCGCTCCTCAGGACGAACGGAGCTTGGGAAACCCAATCTTAACCCGCGACCTGCGCGCTCAACTGATCGCGCAGTTCGCGCCGCATGAATTTGCCGCTGGCGTTGCGCGGCAGCGCTTCGGTCAGGAACCAGACGTAACGCGGCACTTTGTGCTTGGCCATTACGCCGAGGCAATGCGCGCGCAGTTCGGTCTCGTCGAGCGTATCGCCCGGCTTGACCACTACCGCGACGCCGACTTCCTCGCCCAGCCGTTCGTCGGCAACCCCGAACACGCAGCATTCGGCGACCGCTGCATGGCGATAAATCCCGGCTTCGACTTCGCTGCAGAACACGTTTTCGCCGCCGCGCAGCACCATGTCCTTCTTGCGGTCGACGATGTAGATGAAGCCGTCCTCGTCGATCCGCGCGACGTCGCCCGTGTGCAGCCAGCCGCCATCGGTGATCGTCGCGGCGGTCGCGTCGGGGCGGTTGATGTAGCCCTTGATCACCGACGAACCCTTGACCCACAGCTCGCCCAGTTCGCCCTGCGCCAGCGTATTGCCGTCATCATCGACGCATTTGACCTCGAAATTGGGCATCGAGGGCCCGGCGCTATCGGGCTTGGCGACGAAGAAATCACCGGTTACCGAGGTGATGATCCCGCAGGTTTCGGTCATACCGTAACCGGTGGTCGGCCGCGCGGTGGCAACTTTTTCGTCGATCTTGAGCACCAGATCGGGCGGCACTTGCGCGCCTCCGCCCGACAGGCCGGTCAGGCTTGAGGTGTCGGTGCTGGCAAAATCGGGGTGGTTGATGATCTCGCGGCTCATCACCGGGACGCCGCTGATCCCGGTGATCTTGTATTTTTCGACCAGCTTGAGCGCTGCGCCCGCGTCCCATTTGTACATCAGCACGATCGCGCCGCCCGCTGCGGTAGTCAGGTAGGCCCCGCAATTGTTGGCGGTGACGTGGAACAAGGGCGTGGTCAGCAGGGTTACCGCCGGCGGCGGCTCGAGCGGGGCGGCGATCCCGGTCGCGCGCTCGACCGCGAGCGCCTGCGCGGTGGTCGAATAGACCATGTTGAGCAGGTTGGCGACGCAGCCGCGGTGCGTGAGCTGTGCGCCCTTGGGGAACCCAGTGGTGCCCGAGGTGTAGAAGATGCAGGCGTCGGCATCGGGATCTACGCTCACTTCGGGCATTGCGCCGCCGTGACCGACAACCTCGCTCCAATCGATGACCCCGATGTGCGGCGCGGGCATCCGCACCCCGACGAGCTTGACCCCGTCGGCCAAGCCCGGGGTCTCGGCCACCCGGGCCAGCCGTTCGGCATCGGCGAAAAACACCTTGGGCGACGAGTCGTGCATCGCGAAGGCCATTTCCTCGCCGTTCCACCACGCGTTCATGCCCACCGCAGCAACCCCGACCGAGACGCAGGCCCAGTAGATCAGCATCCATTCGGGATAGTTGCGCATCGCGATGGCGACCCGGTCGCCGGGCTCAACGCCTTGCGCGAACAGCCACGCTGCGATCGAATTTACCGCCTCGTGCGCCTGGGCATAAGTCAGCTCCTCGCCCTCGTAAATCAGGTACGGCCGCTCGGCGAACAGCACGCTTGAGAGCCACACTTCGCGCACCGACGGCGGAGCGTTCTTGAACACTTTGAGCCGGTTGCCCAGCACCTCGGCTTCGGTAATCTCGAACTGGCCGCCCGGCCCGGTCAATTCCTCGCGCACGCGGCGCAGCTCGGCGTAATGCATTGCTCTTCCCATTGTTTTCTTAATTGACCGGTTAAGTGCCGCAGTCCGCGCGGTTCGGCAAGAACCTTCCTTCCAGAGACAAAGGTTTCGCCTTACAGCGAGTGCGATGAGCCTCCCGCCCGATCGCCTGAACCGATTTGCCCGCCATATCGTGCTGCCCGAACTGGGCGGGGCGGGGCAGGTCGCGCTGGCGGGAGCGCATGTCGCGATTGTCGGGCTGGGCGGAATCGGTTCGCCGGCGCTGCAGTACCTCGCGGCGGCGGGAATCGGGACCCTGACGCTGATCGACCGCGACGTGGTCGATGCGTCGAACCTGCAGCGCCAGACGATCTATCGCGAAGCCGACGTGGGCCGGTCCAAGGCCGAGCTGGCGGGCGCATGGGTCAGCCGGTTCGACCATGCGCTCAAGGTCCGTGTGCAAACCGGTTCGGTAGCGGCAGATAGTGCGGCGCAGTACCTCGAAGGTGCCGATCTTGTGCTCGACGGGTGCGACAACTTCGCGACCCGGCTGATCGTGTCGGATACCTGCGTCGCGCTGGGTATCCCGCTGACCAGCGCTGCGATCGGACGGTTTCAGGGGCAGGTTGCCAACTTTGCCGGGCATCTGCCGGGGCAGGCCTGCTACCGCTGCTTCGTCGGCGATGCTTTCGATGCCGAGGACTGCGATACCTGCGCCGAGGACGGCGTGCTCGGCGCGATGGCCGGAATGATCGGGGCGTTTGCGGCAATGCAGGCGATCCGCGTGCTGCTGCAGGGCAAGGCCGCGCTGGGCGATCCGCAATGGGGGCAATTGCACCTGTTCGAGGGACTGGTGCCGAGCCTCAGGACGATGCGCATCGCCAAGGACCCGGAGTGCCGGGCCTGCTCGCGCTAGAAGCTCGCGCCGTCGATCAGGCGACGGGGCAGGCCCTGCCACAGCGACGGTTCGAACATCCTGAGGTTGACCGCCATCCGCGGGTAGTCGGGATCGACCGGCGTCCAGTGCGTGGTGCAGCCGCAAGTGCCGCAATGCCAGGTGTCGAGCATGCAATCGCCCTGGCGGTAGGCCACTCCCGCGCCTTCGGTCGTCACCATTGCAGGAGTGGTATGATGCCACAGCCCGCCGATCCTGCGGCACAGCGAGCAGTTGCAGTCGCCAGCGTCAGGCGGGGTTTCGCGCAGGACCAGCCGCACCGCACCGCAGTGGCAGCTGCCGTGATGTTCGCTCATGCCAGCATTTCCTCCACCCATCGCGGGACCAGTTCGCTCGCCGGGCCGAGCCTGGTCTGGTGAAACATCTGCGATCCCTGACTGCGCTCAAGGTTGAGCTCAAGCGTCTCCGCGCCCAGTTCAACCGCGTTCTGGACGAACCCCGCGGCCGGATAGACCGCGCCCGAAGTGCCGATGCTGACGAACAGGTCGCAAGTCCGCAAGGCCGCATAAATCCGGTCCATCCCGTAAGGCATCTCGCCGAACCAGACCACGTCGGGGCGCAGGGTCCGCGCGGCGCAGACCGGGCACGCCGGGCGGTCAATCAATGGTGCAGTCCATGGACTGCGAACATCGCAGCTGGTGCACCAGGCATTGAGGTGCTCGCCGTGCATGTGAAGGACGCGGCGCG
>JARXKR010000138.1 GCA_030271565.1 Pseudomonadota bacterium | reverse complement strand
AACCAGCGACCTACTGATTAAAAGTCAGTTGCTCTACCGACTGAGCTAAGGGCCCTCACGCGGCGCTTCACCTAGGGGCGGGGCGCGGGCGGGTCAAGCGAGCTTGCAGGTGACGCAGCGAAAGGCCGGTGATCGGGTCGCGCCAGGCTGCAGCGATTGCCTTGGCCGGGGTGAGCACGAAGCTGCGATCACGAAACAGCGGGTGCGGCACAGTCAGGCCGGGGGACGTCCAGACCCCGCCGCTCCACAGGACGATGTCGAGATCGAGCACCCGCGCCGCCCAACGCTGGCCGCCGCGGCGACGGCCGAACTTGGTCTCGATGTGTTTGAGCCGGACGAGCATTTCCGGGGGATCGAGCTTGCTCTTCACCAGCGCCGCGCTGTTGGCATAGCGGCGGCGTGAAGGGCCGAGCGGCGCACTGCGGATTGTCTTCGCGGTCGCGACCAGCTGGATGCCTTTGCGGTCCAGTTCGAGCAGCGCGGCCGCCAAGACCTGCTCGGGCGAGCCAAGACGATGGTGCCGCTGGTTCGAGCCCAGCGCAATCAGGTAGCGCTGGCCCAAATCAGATGTCCTGCGCAATCCGCCCGTAGAGCTGCGGGCGGCGGTCGCGGAAGAAGCCCATGCCCGCACGGTGTTTGGCCGCGCGCGCCAGATCGAGCGTTGCGATCAGCGTTCCGCTGTCCTCGCCGCCGAACTCCGCGATCAGATCGCCCCATTCGTCGGTGATGAACGAGTGACCGTAGAACCGCTGGCCGTCCTCCACGCCGATCCGGTTGGCGGCGACCACCGGCATGCAGTTCGACACTGCGTGGCCCTGCATCGCGCGGCGCCACATCCGGCTGGTGTCGAGCTCTGCGTCGTAAGGCTCCGAACCAATCGCGGTCGGGTAGAGCAGCACTTCGGCGCCCAGCAAGGCCATCACCCGCGCGCATTCGGGGTACCACTGGTCCCAGCAGATCCCCACGCCGACACTGTGACCGAACAGCTTCCAGACCTTGAAGCCGTCGTTTCCAGGGCGGAAATAGTACTTTTCCTCGTAGCCCGGCCCATCGGGAATGTGGCTCTTGCGGTAAGTGCCGATGATGCCGCCGTCTGGGCCGATCATCGCCATGGTGTTGTAGTAGTGCTGGCCGTCGCGCTCGAAGAAACTGGTCGGGATGGCGATCTTGAGGCGCGCGGCGAGCGCCTGCATTGCCAGAACCGAAGGATGCTCGGTGGTTGGCCGGGCCAGCGCGAACCGGGCCTCGTCCTCGTCCTTGCAGAAGTACGGCCCGGAAAACAGCTCGGGCGGAAGCACCACTTGCGCGCCTTGCGCAGCCGCCCGCTCCACCAGCGCGGCGACCGCGGCGATGTTCTCGCGCTGGTCCGGCGAACCGAGCGGCAGTTGCAGGGCGGCGATGGTCAGCGTGCTCATGGCCGACGCGCATATTTCGCTTGTAACCCCGAGTCCACCATTGCCGAATGCGCGGATGAAACCCATCTTGGGGCCGAGCAATCGAAATAGGAGAATTCGCATGGCTGAGGCCATTATCGCCGGCGGCTGTTTTTGGTGCGTCGAAGCGGTGTTCCGCTCGATCAACGGGGTCAGCGCGGTGGAAAGCGGCTACATCGGCGGCGCCAATCCCAATCCGACCTACAAGCAGGTGTGCGGCGGCGGGACCGGCCATGCCGAGGCGATCAAGCTGACCTTCGATCCCGGCGTAGTGAGTCTCGCCGATCTGCTCGACATCCATTTCGCGACCCACGATCCGACCCAGCTCAACCGCCAGGGCGGCGATGTCGGCACGCAGTACCGCACCGCGCTGTTCCCGCTGGGTGACGAGCAACGCGCCGAGGGCGAAGCCGCGATTGCACGCTGGAACGATGCGCACCTCGGCCAGAAAGCCGTGACGACGATCGAGGGCCCGGCGACCTGGTACGCGGCCGAGGACTATCATCAGGAATATTGGCAAGGCGAAGGCCAGCGCAATCCTTACTGCCTCGCAGTGATCCCGCCCAAGCTGGCCAAGTTGCAAAAGGGTTTCGCGGAGAAGTTGAAGGGGTAGGGTACCGGCGTCATCACTCCACTCCCCTTGCGGGAGAGGATAGCGCAGCTTGCCGCGAACGCGGCTAGCGCAGCTTGGAGAGGGGTTGCCTTCGCGATGGCAAGCCCCCTCTCCAACTACGGCTAGGCGACAAGTCGCCAAACCTTCGTATCCTCTCCCGCAAGGGGAGAGGGATTCGCTCGGCTCAACGGCCCTTCACCACTTTGCTCGACACGATATGCCCCTTCTGATCCTCGGGCCAGAAGTACACTGGGCGCAAATTGCCAGCGGCATACCTGCCAACCTGATCGCCGAAGTGCGGTGACGATGGATCGCCGCTTTCGCCGCCGGCGGTGACTGCCCGGGCGCGCACTCTCGGCCCGAATTCGACCGCCGCGACGAAGCTGTTGCCGTAAGTGCCGTAATACCGCTTGGTCCCGGGATAGCGCTTGGCCCCGAAGCTGGCGAGCGAACCCCATTGCGCCGAGGCGAACGGCACGGCCACGCTGGGTTTGGTATCGTCAAAGGTCTGGACGATGCTCGCGTCGTTGCGCTGGTAGCGGTTGATCTCGCCCCACGGCACTTGCCACGAGCCGAAATCGGCCTTGAGCCGCGCGATTGCGCTGTCGAGCGCGGCTAGCTGGTCCTCATCGCTGGCCTTGCCCATCCATTCGCCGATGCCGATGCCTTGCGCTTCGGCCGGGCCCTTGCCGCGCTCCCACAAGGCTTCGCCCCAGAACACCGCGAGGCTGGTTTCGGTCGAGGTCAGGCTCCAGCGGTCATCCCATTTGCCGAGCAGCGTGACGGCATCGGCGCGTGCCGGATCGGGATTGCGCGCCTGCGCCGCGACCAGCCCGGGGATCATGTGGGCAAAACTCGGCAGCCACGGATCGTAGGCCGCCTCGACCAGCTGATCGAGGGTGAAGGTTGGCCGCGCCGACAACACCTTGATCGCGTGCGGCGTGCGCGGCTGCATGCCTTCGCTATCGATATAGCGCGGATAGGCGGCCTGCTTCGGGCTGTCCTTGCCCGCCGCCCACCACGGGCCGTCGTTGACGTTGAACACCCAGCCGTTGGCCGGATTGACCACTTGCGGCAAGCTGGCAATCGAGTGGAAGCCATGCCAGTCAGTCGCCGGATTGCTGCCGTCGACCGGCTTGGTGTAGTCGAACTTGCCTGAGCGGATTGGCATGAATTGCGGGGTAAACAGCGCAAATTCGCCGCGATTGTCGGCAAACAGGGTGTTGTTCGAGCTGTTCGCGGTCAGCGCGGCGACCTTGCGGAACTCGGCTATCGAATGGACCTTGGTGCGCAGGAAGCTTTGCTGGAGCGCCGCTACCGGGCGGTTCATCAAGGCAGTGGCGATCCACTTGTTGCCGTCGGCGCGGGTGATCGGTCCGTGGCGGGTGGCGTAGGTGGTGAAGGTGCGGCGGCCCATGCTGCCATCGGCCTTGCGGTAAGCGATCGTCACCCGCTTCTGCGAGACTGGCAGCACTTCCTTGCCATAGCGATAGGCATAGCCGCCGCGCGCCCGTGCGAAGGTTTTCTCGGCAAAGAGATCGATATTGTCGACCGTGCTCGAGGTGTGCATCCACCCGGCTGCCTCGTTGAACCCCTGATAGACGAAGAACTGCCCCCAGGTAACCGCGCCATAGGCGTGCAGCCCCGCGTCGCTTTCGACTTGCAGTTCGGAGCGGAAGAAAAAGCTGGTGTGCGGGTTGATCAGCAGCAGCGGGTAACCATTGGCGCTGTGCGACGGGCCGATGGCAAACCCGTTCGAGCCCAGCGGTTCCTTGAATTCAAGGCCGCGCTCGTTGGCGGTCAGGGCCACTTGCCGTCCGGTATAGAAGGCTTCCAGCTGGCTCAGAGGCACGCTTTCGATATCGCCGCCGATGCTGCCTTCGGAAAAGCTCAGCGCCATCCACGGCTCAAACTTCGTGATGACCTTGGGATGGACCTCGGGGTGATCGGCCAGGTACTGGTTGAGCCCTGCCGCCCAGCCCTGCATCAGCGCGCGCAGCCACGGCGGGCTCTTGGCATATTGCACTTGCAAGTCGGCCGGATCGACCCACAGCCGCTGGCGCAAGTCGGCCCAGATCGCTTGCTCGCCCTCAGCCTCGGCGCTGCGGCCCAGACTGGTCAGGTAATTCATCTCGATCCGGTTGAAGTCATCCTCGGCCTGGGCATAGATCATCCCGTAAACCGCATCGGCGTCGGTGTGGCCCTTGATGTGGGCAATCCCCCAGTCGTCGCGGCGGATTTCGGCCTGATAGGCCATGGCGGGCGTGGCCAGAGCCAGCGCAGATATGGCGAGTGCGGCGGTGCGGTACATGGTTGGTTCCCCTGATTGCAACGATAGTGGCACGCTGGCGGGCGAGGGCAAGCCAATACAGGTTTCGTTTAGGATTTGCGCCAGCGGGCGATGAAGAACCCGTCCAGCCCGCCAACATCAGCGAGCATTCCGGGATCGGTGCGCAGATATCCGTCGGGGCTGGGCACAATGCCGGGGAGCAATTCATCCGCGCGGATGGGATCCCGGGTCAGCGTAACCTTGGCCGCCTGCGCCTCGCCCTCTTCGGGTTCGAGCGAGCAAACCGCATAGACCAGCGTTCCGCCGGGCTTGACCCAGCTTGCCGCCCGCTCGAGCAGTGCCGCCTGCAATTCCACCTGCTCGGCGATCTGGCGCGGGCCGATCCGGTGCAGCACATCTGGGTGGCGGCGACAGGTGCCGGTGGCGGTGCACGGGGCATCGAGCAGCACGGCGTCAAACAGCGCGGGCGGTTCCCACGTCAACGCATCGGCCTCAAGCACTTCAGCAGAGAGCCCGGTCCGCGCAAGGTTCTGCTCAACCCGTTCGAGCCGCCGCCCGCTGGCATCGAGCGCGGTAACCTGCCAGCCCGAAGCCGCCAGTTGCAGCGTCTTGCCTCCCGGCGCGGCGCAAAGGTCGAGCACGGTGCGGCCTTGCCCCGCACCCAGCAGCCGCGCGGGTAATCCGGCCGCAAGATCCTGCACCCACCAGGCGCCCTCATTGTAGCCCTCAAGGTTCTCCACCGCCGTCCCGCGCCCGAGCCTGACATGGCCCGGCATCAGCGAAGTGCCCTCGAGCCGCTCGGCCCAACTTTCGGTCTCGGCGGCATCGCGCAAGCTCAGGTCGAGTGGCGGTAAATGGCCCAGCCCCGCCGCAATGGCCCCGGCTTGCTCACCCCAACGCGAGGCCACTTCGGCAGGCAAAGTCGGTGCAGCGGGCAACGCCACATTGCGCTTGGTCAGCGTCGAAAACACTCCGTGCGCCAGCCTGCGCGGCCCGCCTGCGAGCAACGGCAATCCGGTTGCGATCACTGCATGCGGCGGAGTCTCCAACCGCAGCCAGCCCGCCAGCATCAGCCGCAGCACCGAACGCACTTTCGCATCGTGCGCCAGCACCAGCCGCGTCGCGCTGTCGATCATGGCATCGAGGTCGGTCATCCAGCGCAAGGCTTCGCCCGCCAGCGCCTTGGCCAATGCGCGATCGGCCTGTCCCTTGACCCCGAGCAGCGCGCTGCCCGTCGCCTGGTCGAGCGTTTCGCCCCGGTTGAGCACCGCATCGATCAGTTTGAGCGCACCCTTGCGCGCCGGAAGGCCGGGAATATCCATGCGGGCGGCCCTAGAGGCAATTGCAATCGAGGGCCAGCAGGAGCATTTATACGCCATGACCCAGCGCGCCACCACCCGCCCGGAAAAGTTCAAGAAGCCTGCAAACTGGACCAACGAACCCGCGCCCCGGCCCGAGCCGGTCCCGCCCCCCGCCGACCCGCTCGACCCCACCCGCTA
>JARXKR010000137.1:4508-5922 GCA_030271565.1 Pseudomonadota bacterium | reverse complement strand
TTGTCCGGTCTTTGCCTGAGGCGCAACTGCGGGCTTTGGCGCGCAGCTTTCCCGAGTGGGCGCATGGCGGGCAGCTGGCGCCTGCCGCCACTGCCACCGGGGGCGACTGGCGGACCTGGGTGATCAAGGCCGGGCGCGGGTTTGGCAAGACGCGGGCGGGGGCGGAGTGGGTTTTGGGCTTGGTGCGGGGTAATTCCCCAGCTCGTCACCCCGGCGCAGGCCGGGGCCCAGCACGGAAAAAATTGCCGCGAAGCGACGCTTGTTTGTCTGGTCTGGGTCCCGGCCTGCGCCGGGATGACGGGAAGGGCGCAACCGTGCAGCCTGTGCCCCACCCCCGGCCCCTCCCGCCTGCGGGAG
This sequence comes from Pseudomonadota bacterium, assembly GCA_030271565.1. GTDB lineage: Bacteria > Pseudomonadota > Alphaproteobacteria > Sphingomonadales > Sphingomonadaceae > Novosphingobium. The sequence continues at coordinate 5,565 of JARXKR010000137.1, read as the reverse complement.
GGGGGAAAGAAGGGGTGCCCTCCGATCCGCCGCGCATCGCGCTCGTCGCGGCGACGATCGACGAGGCGCGGGCCGTCATGGTCGAGGGGCCGAGCGGGATCCTCGCCTGCGCGGGGCCGAACGAGATTGCCGACTGGTTGCCTTCGCGCCACTTGCTGCGGTTTGCCTCGGGGGCGGAGGCTACGCTTTATTCGGGGGCCTCGCCCAACGCGTTGCGCGGGCCGCAGCATCATTTTGCGTGGTGCGACGAGCTGGCCAAGTGGCGGCATCCGCTGGCGACGTGGGACATGCTGCAGCTCGGGCTGCGGTGCGGCCCGCTGCCGCGCGCGCTGGTGACGACCACGCCGCGCGGGGGCTGCGCGGCGCTGACGGAGATCCTGGGCGCGGCCGATACGGTGGTCAGCGGCGGGGCGACCTCGGCCAATCCGCACTTGCCCGCGGCGTTCCTGGCGGCGGCGACCGCGCGCTTTGGCGGGACGCGGATGGGGCGCGAGGAGCTCGACGGCGAGTTCCTGACCGAGATTGCAGGGTCGCTGTGGCCGGCTGCGCTGATCGATGCCAGCCGGGGCCCAATGCCTGCGCTGGGCGATCTGCGCCGGGTGGTGGTGGCGGTCGATCCGCCGGCCAGCGCGGCGGGGACTTGCGGGATCGTGGTGTGCGGGCTCGACGGCGCTGGCGTGGCGCATGTGCTGGCCGACCGCTCGGCTGGCGGGCTTTCGCCCGAGGGCTGGGCGCGCGCGGTGGCGGCGGCGGCTGAAGCATGGCAGGCCGACCGGGTGGTGGCGGAGAAGAACCAGGGCGGCGACATGGTGCGCAGCGTTTTGCGCTCGGCCGGGCTGGTGTTGCCGCTGACGCTGGTTTCGGCAACGCGCAGCAAGGTGCGCCGGGCCGAGCCGGTCGCCGGGCTGTTCGAGAGCGGACGGGCGCGGCTGGCGGGGCGTTTTCCCGAGCTTGAGGCGCAGCTCGCCGGGCTGGTCGCGGGCGGGGACTATATGGGCCCGGGGGTGTCGCCCGACCGGGCCGATGCGATGGTCTGGGCGCTCAACGCGCTGGTGCT
>JARXKR010000137.1:1677-4408 GCA_030271565.1 Pseudomonadota bacterium | reverse complement strand
GCCTTGACTTTCGGCCCAGAATCGCGTTGAGGGCGGCGCTTGGCGGTCGGCATTCTGCACCGCCTGGTACGGGCTACCTGATACGGGCCCCTGACGAACGAGGATTTGAACAATGCGTCATAAAGTTGGCGGGCGTAAGCTCAACCGCACCACGGCTCACCGCAAGGCGCTGTTTCGCAACATGGCAGCTGCTCTCGTGAAGCACGAGCAGATCACCACCACGCTGCCCAAGGCGCGCGAACTGCGCCCCTATGTCGAAAAGCTGATCACGCTGGCCAAGCACGGCGGGCTGTCGAACCGCCGCCTCGCGCACGCCCGGATGCTCGACGATGTGCAGCTGGTGAAGCTGTTCGACGTGCTGGCCGCGCGCTATGCCACCCGCGAGGGTGGTTACACCCGCGTGATCAAGGCCGGCATCCGTGCTGGTGACGCTTCGCCGATGGCGGTGATCGAGCTGGTCGACCGCGATGTTTCGGCCAAGGGCCAGGATTCGGGTCCGGTGTTCTCGGACGACGCAGAATAATTCCTGACGTTGGTCGAACGACGAATTGCAATGGCGGCGGCAGGTTCTACCCTGACCGCCGCCTTTTGCATGTGGGGAGAATGCTGTGCAGCGCCGAGTGAACCTTCTGGCTGGCCTTGTCCTGGGCCTGTGCGCTGCCGCCGCCACCGCTGAAACTATGAAGCTGACCTATCCCCAAACCCGCAAGCAAGACCTGGTCGAGCAGCAATTCGGCCAGGCGGTGCCCGATCCCTATCGCTGGCTCGAAAACGATGTGCGCTCGGACAAGGAAGTAGCCAGCTGGGTCGAGCGCGAGAATGCGGTGACGCAGGGCTATCTCGGCTCGCTTGGGCAGCGCCAGTGGTTCGGGCAGCGGATCAAGGCGCTGATGGATTACGAGCGCTTCGGGTTGCCGCAGAAGGCGGGCAAATTCTATTTCTACACCCGCAATTCGGGGCTGCAAAATCAGGCGCAATTGTTCGTGCGTCAGGGGCTGGGCGGCGCGCCGCGGCTGCTGATCGATCCCAACCTGTGGGCCAAGGACGGCGCCACCGCGCTCGACGATTGGGAGCCCTCGCACAGCGGCAAGCTGGTCGCCTATTCGGTGCAGGATGGCGGGACCGACTGGCGGATCATCCGCCTGCTCGACAGTGTCACCAGCAAGGTGCTCGGCGACGAGATCAAGTGGGCCAAGTTCACCGGCATTTCGTGGATCGGCGACGCGGGGTTCTTGTACTCCCGCTTCCCCGCGCCGGTCGAGGGGCAGGCGTTCCAGCAGCTCAACAAGAACCAGGAAGTCCGCTTCCACCGGATCGGCACCCCGCAGAGCGCGGATGAGCTGGTCTACGCGACCCCGGACAAGCCCGAGCTTGGCCATGGCGCACAGGTTACAGATGACGGGCGCTGGATGGTGGTCACCTCGACACGAGGCACCGATGCAAAAAACGCAGTGCATCTGATCCGCTTGGGTGGGCGCAAGGGCTGGGCGGCGCAGACCCTGGTCGCTGAGCTGGAAAACGACTGGCGGCTGATCGACGGGATGGGCGACACGCTGTACTTCATGACCAACAAGGACGCGCCCAAGCTGAAGGTGGTGCGAGTCAATGTTGCGGCAGCGAACCCGCAATTTGCCGATGTCGTCCCCGAACGCGCCGAAGTGCTCGAACGCGCGCAGATTGTCGGCAACCGGCTGATCCTGTCCTACCTTAAGGACGCCGCTTCGACCGCCGAGACAGTTTCTCTCGACGGCAAACCGGTCCAGCATATCGAACTCAATGCGATCGGGACCGCTTCGGGCTTCACCGGCAGGCCCGGCGATCCGGAGACCTTTTACAGCTTCACCAGCTTCAACCAGCCGAGCGCGATTTTTCGCTACGATGCGGCCACCGGCAAGAGCACGCCGTTCGCGCAGCCGAGGCTGACCTTCGATCCGTCGAACTACGTGATCGAGCAGCGCTTCTATCCTTCGAAGGACGGTACCAAAATCCCGATGTTCCTGGTCCGGCGCAAGGATGTGGCCCTGGCGAACAAGCCGGTGCCGACCTTGCTCTATGGCTATGGCGGCTTCGATATCTCGCTCACTCCCGGCTTCTCGGCGGCGCGGATGGCGTGGCTCGAAGCGGGCGGGGCCTTTGCCATGGCCAACCTGCGCGGCGGCGGTGAATACGGCAAGGCGTGGCACGACGCCGGGCGGCTGAACAACAAGCAGAACGTGTTCGATGATTTCATCGCGGCGGGCGAATACCTGATCGGGCAGGGCATCACGCCGCAGGGCGCCCTGGCGGTGCAGGGCGGATCGAACGGCGGACTGCTGATCGGTGCGGTGGTCAACCAGCGGCCCGATCTGTTTGCCGCCGCCAATGCCCAGGTCGGGGTGATGGACATGCTGCGCTTCGACCGCTTCACCGCGGGGCGCTATTGGGTCGACGATTATGGCTATCCCTCGAAGGAAGCCGACTGGAAGGTGTTGCGGGCCTATTCGCCATACCACAACATCCGCGGCGGCGTTTCCTATCCGGCGATGCTGGTGACCACCGCCGACACCGATGACCGCGTCGTCCCGGGGCATAGCTTCAAATATACCGCCGCGCTGCAGGCCGCCGATCCCAAGGGCAAGCCGCATCTGATCCGGATCGAAACCCGCGCCGGGCATGGGGCGGGCAAGCCGACCGACAAAGTGGTGGCCGAGGGCGCCGACGTGCTCGCCTTCCTCGCCCAGTGGACCGGGCT
>JARXKR010000137.1:0-1577 GCA_030271565.1 Pseudomonadota bacterium | reverse complement strand
CCCTCCCCCATCAAGGGGGAGGTGAAAGTCAACCCGCATTCCGCCGGTAATAGAGCGGCCAGGCGAGCAGCTGGCCCAAAGTGCGCGGGCGCAGGTCCAGCCCGGTCGGCGGAAATCCGTCGGGGCGGTGATAGTCGCCAAGCAAAACGTCCCAGATCGGAAACAGCGCGGCGAAGTTGCTGTCATAATGCGCCGGATCGCTCGAATGGCGGCGGCGGTGATAGGCCGGGGTGTTGATCAGCCACGACCAGCGCCCCAGATCGAGCCTGAGCTGCGAATGGGTGACGAAGTTCCACAGGCTCAGCGTGGCATAGACGGCGAAGGCTGCTGGACTAGGCGTGATCACCATCGCCGCCACCGACCAGACGGTGATCGTCTTGAACAGCGGATCGGCCCAGAAGTGGCGGCTGGTGGTCAGCACTGACATCTCGGGGTCCGAATGGTGCAGCGAATGCATCGACCATAACAGCGGGATGCGGTGCTGGAGCCGGTGAAACACATATTCGGCCAGATCGAACACTACGACGAACAGCATTACCGCCAGCCAGCCGGGCAATTGCGCACTGTCGACCAGCGCGGCACCGTGCCAGCCCTGGACCAGCCGCCACACGCTGAGAGCGGCGAGCAGGTTGATGGCCCAGGCCATCAGGTTGATCTGCCAGTCGGTGCGCGGCGCACGCGCCAGACGTTCGGCGCAAATTACTGCGGCAGCGACGCCGAATGCGGGAAAGTGCTGGGACAGCCAGAGCATAGGCTTCGGGCTAAGCCACGATGGTTAATATTGGGCAAACTCGCCGTTCATAAAAGTAGCACGTTTTCTGAACAGCGACTGACAGGCCAGTTCAGGCTCGTGCCAGCGGCGAATCGGTAGAAGGTCTCATCAAGCCCAGACACCATCGTCCGGGCAACCGAAGGACAAGACCATGAAGATCGTTTCCAAAGCCCTGCTCGGCACTATCGCGGCTGGCGCGATGGTTGCTTCATCGGCCACCCCGGCGCTGGCTGACCATCGCAACAATGACGGTATCAGCGCGGGCGAAATCATTGCCGGCGCGCTGATCATCGGCGGGATTGTGGCAGTCGCCTCGTCCTCAAGCCGCAGCAATCGCGGCTACAACGACAATTATGGCGACAACTACGGCTATGATCGTGCCGGTTACAACAACGGTGGCTATGACAACGGCGGCTACAACAATGGCGGCTACAACGGCAACGGTTACGACCGTTATGCCCAGTATCGGAGCAATCCGCGTCAAGCTGTTGAACAGTGCATCGCTGCAACCGAACGGTATGCACGCAACCAGGGATATCGCGCCGACGTGACCGACATCCGCGAAGTCAGGAACACCAACTATGGCTTCCAGGTCAAAGGCCGCATCGCCGTCCAGGGCAACAATGACGGCTGGAACCGCGGTGACAGCAACTACGGTCAAGGCTGGGGCGGTGATTACCGCGGCTACAATGACCGGGTGCGCGGCTATGACAGCGGTTCGTTCAAGTGCAAGTTCGAGCGCGGCCGGATCACCGATCTCGATATCGACGGTGTCCGCGGGTTCTAATCCGCTCCACCTAATATA
>JARXKR010000136.1 GCA_030271565.1 Pseudomonadota bacterium | reverse complement strand
TCGACCTGGTCCTTGTCGAGCTTCTTCTTGCGGTATTGCTCTTCGACCTTCCATTCGATCGGCAGCCCGTGGCAATCCCAGCCCGGCACGTAGGGCGCGTCCTTGCCCAGCAGGTTTTGCGTGCGGCAGACCATGTCTTTGAGGATATGGTTGAGCGCGTGGCCGATGTGCATGTCGCCATTGGCATAAGGCGGGCCATCGTGGAGGATGAACTTTTCGCGCCCCGCGCGGGCATCGCGCAATTGCCGGTACAGATTCCCGTCCAGCCAACGCGCCAGAATATGCGGCTCCTTGGCGGGGAGACCGGCCTTCATCGGGAAATCGGTCTTCGGCAGGAAGACGGTGTCTCTAAAATCGCGCGGTTCGGTCATGACGCGCGGGCCTTAGCGAGCGCGGCATGGTTTCGCAATTTTTGGTTCACACGAAGACACGAAGATGTTTCGCCAAGTGCCACAGCCAGCATTTCAAGCGAACATCGCCGCATGGCGCTGCCGCCGAATTTAAGAGCGGCTTCGCCGCCAGCACGACATCTTCGTGTCTTCGTGTGAAACCAATCTACGCCAACAACTTGCGCGCCCGCTGGCAATCGAGGTCCATCTGCGCCGTCAGCGCTTCCAGCCTGTCGAACTTCGCCTCGGGCCGCAGGTAATGATGCAGCGCCACTTCGATTTCCTGTCCGTAGAGATCGCCCGCAAAGTCGAACAGGTAAGTTTCGAGCAGTTCGACCGGCGGATCGAAGCTGGGGCGAATGCCGAGGTTAGCCGCGCCGGGCACCACGCTTCCATCGGACAGCCGCGCTGTGACCGCGTAGATCCCGTAACGCGGACGCAGATAGCTGCCGAGTTCCACATTGGCGGTCGGATAGCCGATCGACCGCCCGAGCTTGGCACCGTGCTGGACAGTCCCGCGTATCGCGAAGGGCCGGGTGAGCAGTTCTGCAGCGGTAGCGCAATCTCCAGCCTTGAGCGCATCGCGGATCCGGCTCGACGAGACCACTTCGCCGTGTTCGGCCACCGGACCGATGGCGCGCGCCGCCATGCCATTTTGCGCGGCCAGATTGGCCAGCACCGCCACGTTACCTGCGCGGCCTTTGCCAAAGGTGAAATCCTCGCCGGTCACCACCCCCGCCGCGCCGAGCCGCTGCGCCAGAAGGTCGCCGACGAATTGTTCGGCGGTGGTCTCGGCCAGCGTGCGGTCGAACTGGAACACCAGCATCGCGTCCGCCCCGGCCGCCGCGAACAGATCCTGCCGCTGACCCAGCGTAGTCAGCCGGAACGGCGGCGTATGGGGCGCGAAATAGCGCACCGGGTGCGGATCGAACGTGGCGATGATGCCGCGGCGGCCCTCGGCCTTGGCCCAATCAAGCGCGGCCTTGGCGACCGCCTGATGGCCGCGATGGAACCCGTCGAAATTGCCCAGCGCGATCACCGCGCCGCGATATTCAGGCGGCAACGCGCTTCCTGCGTCGAGGCGGGCGATCACCGCGCGTGCCCATTCACCAGCTTCGCTGGTGCCCCTCCCCCAAGGGGGAGGATGCCGGCGCGGATCACCCGCAGGGCATTGCCGCCCATCACCGCGCGAATTTCCTGCGGGGTGAAGCCCTCGTCGAGCAAAGCCTGGGTCACCTGCACCAGCTGCGAGGTATCGAACCGCACCGTGGTCGCCCCGTCATAATCGCTGCCCAGCGCGACGAAATCGATCCCGACCAGATCGCGGACATATTTGATCGCGCGTGCCACCGCGCGTGGGCTGGTGTCGCAGACGGCGGCATCCCAGTAGCCAATCCCAACCACCCCGCCGGTGCGGGCAACGCCGCGAATCTCGTCGTCGGTCAGGTTGCGGTTGACCTTGCAGGTTGCCTGCACCCCGCCGTGGCTGGAGACCACCGGGCGCCGCGCCATCGCCAGCACGTCGGCGACGCAGTGGTGGCTGCAATGCGCGATATCGACAATCATCCCTTTGTTTTCCATCAGGCCGACGATCTGCCGCCCGAACGGAGTCAGCCCGCCCTTCTTCTCGCCGTGCATCGACCCTGCCAGCTCGTTATCGAAAAAGTGGGTCAGCCCGGCCATGCGGAAACCCGCAGCGTAGAGCTTGTCGAGGTTTTCGGCCTTGCCCTCAAGGTTATGCAGCCCCTCGATCGACAGCATCGCGCCGACCGGTCCGCCAGCACTCGCGTGCTTGCCGAGCAGCCGGTCGAGACTGAACGGGTCGGTCACCTTGAGAAGTCGGCCTTGCGAGAGCCACACCGAATGGTCGAGCTTGGCGGCGTGGAACAGCGAGCGGGCGAGCAGCGAGGTCCAGGTCGCGGACGGTTGGCGCTGGGCGATCAGCAAAGCGGGCAGGACATCCGAATCAGATGGATTGCTGTCGTAATTAAGCCCCTTGGGGGTCTTGGAGGTCGAGGCAAACACCTGCAACGTCACGTTGCCTGCAGTCAGCCGGGGCAGATCCTCATGCCCGCGCCCGCCCAGTTCGGTCAGCTCGCGGGCCCACATCAGGCTGTCCGAATGGAGGTCGACGATGTGCAGGCTGCGGTGCAGCGCTGCGGCTTCGGGCGAAACCGCGATCAGCGGCTTGCCGTCGATCTTGTTCATGCTCGCTTCGAGGTAGCCCGGCAGCACCCCGAAGAACCCGATCAGCGCCACGGCCAGCACCGCCAGTGGAATCAAATATCGTTTGCGCATTCCCCGTACCCCTCAGGTACCAGGTTTACGCAGCAATGTGACGAAATCAAACCCCGGGCTGCGGCCTTGTGCCGGGTGGTGTTCGCGGAAGCTCTCGCTCCACTGGCTGCGGTCTAGCTCGGGGAAATAGGCATCGCCCGGCAAGCTCAGGTGGACTTCGGTCAGCTCGATCCGGTCGGTTAGCGGGAGCGCTTCGGCATAGAGCGCCGCGCCGCCGAAGATGACGATATGCGGCGCATTGGCAAGCTTGAGCGCGGCGACGAGCGAGCTTGCTGGCTCGGCCCCTTCGGCGCTCCATGCGGGATTGCGGGTCACCACGATGTGCCGCCGTCCGGGGAGCAGGCCAGGCAGCGATTCGAAAGTCTTGCGCCCCATCACCAGCGGCTTGCCCATGGTCAGCGCCTTGAGCCGGCGGAAGTCCTCCGAGATGTGCCACGGGATTCCGCCGCCCGCGCCGATCACCCGGTTGTCGGCCACGGCAGCAACAATGAACACCTCGCTGCGGTTCACAGCAGCAGCCGGGTGACGTGACCCATCTTGCGTCCGGGCCGCGCTTCGCCCTTGCCGTAGAGGTGGAGATGATTGGCGGGATCGGCGAGCAGCCCCGACCAGTCCTGCGCGTCATCACCGATCAGGTTGTGCATGACGACGCCTTTTGCCGCGAGACGGGTATCACCAAGCGGTAGCCCGCAAACCGCGCGGATGTGGTTCTCGAACTGGCTGGTCAGCGCGCCTTCGATCGTCCAGTGCCCCGAATTGTGCACTCGCGGGGCCATCTCGTTGAACACCGGACCATGTTCGGTGGCGAAGAACTCGAACGCCGCCACCCCGACGTAGTCGAGCGCAGCGGCAACCTTGGCGGCCAGCGCGCGCGCCGCTTCGACCTGCCCCAGCACCTCGGCCGGGGCCGGGACCCGCGAGACATCGAGCACGCCGTGCTTGTGGACGTTTTCGGCGCTGTCCCAGAACAGCACTTGCCCGTCCTGCCCGCGGCACAGGATCACGCTGAACTCGTGCGCGAACTGCACCAGCCCCTCATAGATCATCGGCTGATGCCCAAGCGGAATACCTTCGGCCTCGTGATCGTCGTTGATCCGATACTGGCCTTTGCCGTCGTACCCATCGCGCCGGGTCTTGAGAATCCCGGGCGATCCGATCCGGACCAATGCTGCGGCCAGATCGTCTTCGGTATCGACCGCCATGAACGGCGCCGTCCGCCCGCCCAACTCGGCAACGAACTGCTTCTCGGTCAGCCGGTCTTGTGCAATTTCGAGCGCGCGCAGCGGGGGGAACAGCGGAACATCGCCGAGCGCAGCCAGCGGGCCGACCGGGACGTTCTCGAACTCGTAAGTGATCACCGCGCAGGCCGCTGCAAACTCAGCCATTGCTGCGGCATCGTCCCACGCGGCGGTGGTCTGATTGGCGCAGACCTCGCCCGCGACGCTGTCCTGCTCAGGGCTGTAAACATGGCAGCGATAGCCGAGCTGCGCCGCCGCGCTCGCCAGCATCCGCCCGAGCTGTCCGCCGCCCAGGATACCGATGGTTGAGCCTGGCGGTATCATCTTAGTCAAGCGGGCCGCTCGGCCACATTGGCGCTTTGCGCGGCGCGGTAGGCTTTGACTCGCTCGCTGAGCGCGGGATCGCCGAGCGCCAGGATTGAGGCGGCGAGCAGACCTGCGTTGGTCGCCCCGGCCTCGCCAATCGCCAGCGTCCCGACCGGGACCCCGGCGGGCATCTGGACGATCGAGAGCAGGCTGTCCTGCCCCGACAATGCTTTCGATTGCACCGGCACGCCGAGCACCGGCAAATGGGTCATGCTTGCCACCATGCCGGGCAGATGCGCCGCACCGCCCGCTCCCGCGATGATCACCTTGAAGCCCTGATCTGCGGCTGTTTGCGCAAAGGTGACCAGCCGCTGCGGGGTGCGGTGCGCCGAGACGATCCGCGCATCGTAAGCCACGCCCAATGCATCGAGCGCCTGCGCGGCGCACTGCATCGTCGCCCAGTCCGACTGGCTGCCCATGACGATTGCAACGGGCGGGGCAACTGGTGCGGTCATCTCATCGCTCCGCCAGGTAATAGCGTTCAGAGGCGTTCAAATTGCCGTCGAGCTCATAGACAATCGGCTGCCCGGTCGGGATTTCCAGTCCGGTGATCTCGTCGTCCGAAATGCCTGACAAATGCTTGACCAGCGCCCGCAGCGAATTGCCGTGGGCGGAAATCAGCACGGTCTTGCCGCTGCGCAGCACCGGGGTGATCGCGGCCTCATAGTACGGCAAAACGCGGGCAATCGTGTCCTTCAGGCTCTCGGTCGAAGGGATCGCGATCCCGGCATAACGCGGGTCGGCCTTGAGATCGAACGCGCTGCCATCTTCGAGCGCCGGCGGCGGACAGTCGAAACTGCGCCGCCACACTTTGACCTGCGCCTCGCCGTGCTTCGCTGTGGTCTCGGCCTTGTCGAGGCCGGTCAGCCCGCCATAGTGCCGCTCGTTGAGCCGCCAGTCCTTGGTCTCGGGAATCCACACCCGCCCGGCCGCCTCGAGCGCCAGGTGCAGCGTACGAATCGCGCGAGTTTGCACGCTGGTGAAAGCCACGTCGGGGAGCATGTTTTTGGCCGCCAGTAGCGTTCCCGCCGCGCGCGCCTCGGCCTCGCCCTGCGCGGTCAGGTCGACATCCCACCACCCGGTGAAACGGTTTTCCAGGTTCCACTGGCTCTGGCCGTGGCGGACGAGGATCAAACTTGGCAAGATTGTGCTCCGGAATGCGCCGTAACAAAGGGGCGGCCCTAACTGCTCTATTCCTCTTTGGGAAGCACCTCTGCGGTTACTTGTGACCGCGCCTGCGCCTTGCGGCGCTTCAAGTTCTCGCGCAGCGCCGCAGCGAGGCGCTCCTCGCGAGTCGATCTAGGGGTTCGGGGCGAATTTTCAGGCATTGGCAGAGTCTTGGCCCTATCGAGCCAGTCGCTTGACAAAGCAAGGGTGCGCAGCCAATAGCGCGCCCCTGCCCGCCGCTCCGTTCGCGCCCCGGGCTTCTTGCGGAATGGTGTGCTGCTGTAGCTCAGTGGTAGAGCGCATCCTTGGTAAGGCTGAGGTCGGGAGTTCAATCCTCCCCAGCAGCACCATTCCGCCGGACTTTCTGATCTTCGGCAGCCCCGAATCGCGCGACCAGTTCATGGCGTTCGGCGATGAAGTGCTGGTGGACCAGCGTCACCGGATCGCCGCCACGCCAGGTGCGGCGCCTTACGGTCAGGCAGGGGTCGCCCGGCGCGATGCCGAGTGCGCGGGCAAGGGTGGGGCTGGCGGCGG
>JARXKR010000135.1 GCA_030271565.1 Pseudomonadota bacterium | reverse complement strand
GGCGCGCCTGCACCGAAGGCTGCTTGATGGGCCGCGATTCGGCGCAGCACTTCATATTTATCCAGAACCGTGCGGGTGAGATCGATCCGGGGATGATTGATGCGTGACACGTCAAAGGCTGTTGCATAACTCTACTGATTAAGTAGATATAACTCCTGGCTCGCTGCCTGAGCCGTTGCCGGGGGTTACCACGATGCGCCATCTGCTCATCTCTACTTCAATCGTCACGCTGATCTCACTTTCTGGTTGCGGCAAGAAGGCCGACGAATCTTCGGCTTCAAGTGAACGGAGTGGTGCGTCGGCACCGAACGCCGTTTCCCGCAGTGCTCCGGACATCAGCCTGGCTGCAGCGCCGGGCGTTGCCTTTACCTATCGTTACAGTTTCGTGGTTCCCGATAAAGCGATCGCAGCCGTGCAAGAAAGCCATGCTGCCGCCTGTGAAAAGCTAGGCCCGAGCCAGTGCCGCATTACCGGCATGCGCTACACTCTTCTCGACGATGAACGGATTACGGCCGAACTCGATTTCAAACTCGCACCGGAACTCGCCCGCAGCTTCGGCAAGGAAGGTATCGCCGCAGTCGAAAAAGCTTCCGGCAAACTCGTCAACGCGCAGATCAGCGGTGACGACGTCAGCACTACGATAGACAGCGCCAAACACGCTGCAGCAGATGCCGCGACGCAACTCAACGAAATCGAGGCCAAACTTAAGGCTGGCGGATTGGGCGATCAGGCCCGCAGCGAACTGGAAGCCCAGGCCGCCCAGCTGCGCGACCAGATTGCATCGGCCAAAATCAGCAAAGTCGGCGCCGAAGCCCAACTCGCCTCAACCCCGATGAGCTTCCACTATACCGGCGACATCGGCTTCTCGCTCGGCGGAAATCCCGCCGGCGATGCAGTTCACTCGGCGTGGTCAAGCTTTGCAACGATGATTTGGTTCGTGCTTATGGCGATCGGTGTCGCGCTACCATGGGCCTTGCTCGGCGCATTGTTGATCGCGCTGTGGCGCGCGCGTCCGGGACAAGCGCTACTGCGCTTTGTGCGGGGCAAACCAAAGACCATTCCGACCGAAAACCCGTAGTCGTTGAACCGGTCCAGGCCTTTGTCTATCCAATCGGCCCGGACCGCCGCCGAACTTGCTCGCCCCAATCGCCAGACATAGCCTCGCGCCTTTCCGGCAAGCGGGGGCGATGACGATGCGGCTTAAGGACATTCAGGCCAAGCTGGCCAGCCTCGGTTACCGGACCGGCCCGCTCGACGGGGTTTGGGGGCGGCAGACCGAAGCTGCGGTCAAACAGTATCAGGCGGATCACGGGCTTCAGGTCGATGGTGTGGTCGGGCCGATGACCCTGGCGAGCCTGTTTGCGACAGCTCCCGTTGCCGACAGCGGGTTCGACAACCCCGCGCTGGTCTGGTTCCAGGAAGCACGCCGGCTGATCGGTACCCGCGAAGCGCCGCAGCAAGGCAACAATCCGGTCATTCTCGACTGGGCCCACGATCAGGGCATTCCCTATGGCGGGGACGACATCCCGTGGTGCGGCTTGTTCGTCGGCCATTGCATCGGCTCAACCCTCAGCAGTGAACCGCTGCCGACCAACGTGCTTGGCGCGCGCTCGTGGGAGCGGTTCGGGGTCAAGACCGATCCTGCCCCGGGCGCGGTGATGGTGTTCTGGCGCGTGTCCCGGCAAAGCGGCCTTGGCCATGTCGGCTATTACGCCGGTGAGGACAGCGGCGCATACCGCATCCTTGGCGGCAACCAATCGAACAGCGTCTCGCTCGCCTGGGTGGCCAAGGACCGGCTGGTCTCGGCCCGCTGGCCGGCGACAGTCCCGGCCACGATCGGTCATCCGGTCCAGGTCGCGCGGACAGATACCTTGTCGTGGAACGAAGCCTAGCGGACGATTTCGTCTGCGTTGAAGATCTTCATCACCGGTGCGGCTTCAGCCCAGCCACCGAATAGGCGTACGAATTCACCCGACTCCGGCACCGCGAAGTGCGCCTTGACCGCCGCCATGTCGGCCCATCCCTCAACAAACACGATCCGATGCGGCGCTTCCGCGTCGACATGGCAATTGTGCGCGATGCACCCCGGTTCGGCGCGCGAGCGGGCGGAATGTTCGACGCCCAGTTTCAGAGCTTCGTCGAAATGTTCGGGGCGGATGGTGGCGCTGCCGGTGATGATGATCATCTCTTCATCCTAACCGGAGCAACATTTCTTGCCAGTCGATTTCGTTCATTGCACGGACAGAATTCGACGTTACATTGTATCACGAAATCGAGGGGGGATCATCACCATGCCGCGTTTGCCGCTGTTCGTTGCCGTTTCGCTGATCGCGCTGTCAACCGCCGCTTCGGCCGAGACCGGGATCGACATCACGATCTACGCTGACAATCAGGCACTGGTGCAGGATGTCCGCAATGTGACCTTTACCGGCGCGCAGCAGCGGATCGAGTTCAAGAACGTCTCTGCGCAGATCCGCCCCGAGACCGCCAGCCTGGTTGCAAGCGACATGGGCATCGTCGAACAGAACTTCGATTATGATCTGCTCAGCCCGTCCAAGATCATGGAGAACGCGGTCGGGCAAACCATCACCCTGGTCAGAACCAACCCGGCCACCGGCGCCGAAACGCGCGAACAGGCGGTAGTGCTCGCGGCCAATGGCGGGGTGGTCCTGCAAATCGGCAACCGGATCGAAGTGCTGCGCGACGATGGCCTGCCGGTGCGGGTGATCTTCGATCATATCCCCCCCAATATGCGCGCCGACCCGACCTTGTCCGTGACAGTTCAGGGCAAAGCTGGAACTCGCGAAGCCGCACTGCGCTATCTGACCCCCGGCCTCGGCTGGCGGGCGGATTATGTCGCACTCTACGATGAAGGCAAAGGCACGATCGATGTCCAGGGCTGGATCACGCTGACCAACAATTCGGGCACGACCTACGACAACGCCCGTACTGTGCTGGTCGCCGGCAGCCCGCGGATGTTGAACCAGGGTTATCAACGCGGCAACTATCAGAGCGATGATGACACCATGGTCGAAGCCGGGACCGAGAGCGGCAGCCGCGCGCGGCTGGGCGATTATTACCTCTACCCGCTGGCCGAACGCACCACCATCGCCAACATGCAGACCAAGCAGGTCAGCTTCCTCGATGTCCACGGTGCCCCGGCGCAGCACGGCTACCTGTTGCGGCTTGGCTGGCTGCAAACCTCGGACACCCCGATCAGCGCCGCGACGATGTACAGCTTCAGCAACTCGGCCCAGGGCGGTCTCGGCGATCAGCTCCCCGCCGGAGTGGTCCGGTTCTACCTCAAGGATGCGCGCGGGCAGGCCCAGTTCATCGGCGAACACGCGATCGGCCACACGCCGATGGGCTCGAAGCTGGCGATCAGCACCGGCGATGCGTTCGACGTCAAGGTCAAGCCGGTGGTCGAGGCCCGGACCAAGGTCAACGACCGCCGCTGGAAGACCCAGATGAGCTACACGGTGACCAACGCCCTGCCCAAGCCGGTGACGGTGCAGATCATCCAGGGCGGACTATGGGGCGACACCAAGGTTGCCGAGGAAAGCATCAAGAGCGAACGCCGCGATGCCGACAGCGTGGCCTGGAATGTTAGCGTTCCAGCCAACGGCAAAACCGTGGTCACCGCCACCTTCGATTCGAAGTACTGAGGAGCACGGCCTTGCGCTGGCTCTGCGCCTTGCTGCTGGCTTTAGGTCCCGCGTTGCCGGCTTGTGCCGGTGATGTGGCCGCGACCGAACCAAGCGACATTGGGGTCACAATATACCGCGATCCCGGGCGCAATGGCGGCTCGCTGCAGCTCGATTCGCTCGGCGGGTTCGCGGTGATTACCGAGACGCGCCAGGTGGTGATACCGGCCGGAAAAAGCCGCCTGCGGTTCGTCGGGGTGGTTGACGGGATCATCCCGGAAAGCGCGATTGTCAGCGGCCTGCCGAGCGGGATCATCGAGAAGAACCGCGACGCCGCACTGCTCTCGCCCAGTGCGTTGATGCGCGCCGCGCGCGGCAAAAAGATCACGCTCAAGCGCACCAACAAGGTCACCGGCAAGGCCGAACTTGTCGCGGGCGAAATCGTTTCGGCGAGCGACCAAGGGGTGGTGTTCCGCACTGCTGCCGGAAACGAGGCGCTGCGCTGTTCGGGGCAGCCCGAGACGTTCAGCTACGGCCTCGACGCCGAGGGCCTGTCCGCCCGCCCGACCCTTTCGGTGCTGACCCGCTCATCCAAACCGATCACCGCAACGATCACCCTGACCTATATTGCAGAGGGTTTCGATTGGAGTGCGAACTATACCGCGCACCTCAATCCCGATGGCAAGACCGCCAATATCGGCGGCTGGATCACGCTGGCCAATGGCAATTCGGTCTCGCTCGCCAACGCGCGCACCCAGATTGTCGCCGGCGGTCTCCATCGCGAATATGTCCAGCGCTTCGTCAACAACCAACCGCAAGTCATCGCGCGGTGTTGGCCGATGCAGAGGACCAGCGACGTTCCGCTCAGGCCTGATCGACCCTATAGTCTGGTGACGCCGTACATGGGCGAGCAATTTGAGGGTTACGACAAGGCGAGCGAAATCATGGTCACCGCGCAGCGCCGTGGCTCTCTTGCTCCACCCCCCTCCCCTGTAATGGCGATGGATGCCGCTTACGCTTCGGCCCCTCCCCCGCCCCCAGAGCAGCTTGGTGACCTCAAGCTTTACACGGTCCCCCAGCGCACCACCGTGGCTGCAATGCAGATGAAGCAGACCCGGCTGATCGAACAGCAGGGGGTGCCAGTCGAGTTCTATTATGCCGCAGCGGTCAACGCCCAGTCCTACGGCGCTGACGAGCAACTGCATGGGATGCGCATGGTCCGCACCCATAACGACAAGGCCCATCAACTCGGGCTGCCACTCCCGGCCGGATCGATCCTGTTCGAGCAGGACCAGTTCGGCCGGACCATGCTGGTCGGTGAGCCGACCCTGGCTGACACCGCCGAGGACGAGAAGATCGAATTGCCGCTCGGCGAAGCCAGTGACCTCACCATCCAGCGCCGGACCTTGCGGCGTGATGCCAAATCGCAGGATGCCGAAGTCACCATCAGCAATGCCGGCAGCGGCGATCTCGTGCTCGAGCTTAAGGTTCCCTTGGGGGGTGGCCAGAAACTCGCCAGCGCAGATCATCCGCACGAACAGCGCGACGGCCAGCCACTGTTCGTGCTGAAGGTTCCTGCAGGCGATAAGGTAATCGTGCGCTTCAGCGTGGCTACGCCTTAGGGGATTTGCTCAATCGCTGCTTCGGTCCGAGATCCAGTCATCGAGCGCGGTCACATCGCAGATGGTGACGTTGCGGTAGCCCGTTTCAATCAGACCGGCGCTGCGCAACGTGCTGAGTGATTTGGCAATCGTGACGGTGGTGACACCGGCCAAACCGGCGAGCTCGTCCTGAACACATTCGATTCTTGGCGAGCCTCCACGAGAGATACGCATCGACTGGAGCAGCTTGGCGACCCGCACTTCGACCGGCATTGTCCGCTCGTCGCTGATCGTTTCGATCGCCCGGTTCAGACGGAACATGGCGATATGATAAAGTGCGCGGACAATCGCCGGAATGGCCAGAACTTGCTGGTAGGAGCTGTCCGAAAACTGCAGAACCTCGGTGTCTCCGCGTGCAACTGCTCGAAGCAACCTCGGCCCGCGCCGCGCATCGATAGGATCGCCGTAATTTTGGCCCGCATTTACCGCGCCGACGACGACTTCCTGACCATCGTAGCCCAAACGCATCACTTTGATCGAGCCGCGTATGATAACTTGAAAATGACGATCACTGTCACCGCGCTGGTGAACAGTCTCACCATCCTTAAAGCTTTTACAGGTTCCTAACGACTGAAGTAGTTCAACTTCAGCCGGTTCCAGCAGATCGAGCAATGATGGCACGCCAAAGTCGGTCATCGATGCAATCCAAATCCCAAGTGCTTTATAGTCTCGATTCGGCAATCTGCCTAGG
>JARXKR010000134.1 GCA_030271565.1 Pseudomonadota bacterium | reverse complement strand
ATGCCGCCACCAGCGGGCAGGACAGCGACTGGGTGGTCAAGCTGATCGATGTCTATCCCGCCGAACAGACTGTCAACGCAGGTCTGGCCGGGTACGAACTGGGCATCGGGATTGAGATATTCCGCGGGCGCTACGTCCACGGCTTCAGCACCCCCGCACCGCTCAAGCCCGGCCAGACTTACAGCTTCGGATGGTCGCTACCTAACGTGAACCACGTGTTCCTGCCCGGGCACCGGATCATGGTGCAAATCCAGTCGAGCCTTTACCCACTCTACGACCGCAACCCGCAGACCTGGGTCCCCTCGATCTTCGACGCCCCCGCCAGCGCCTACCAGAAAGCGCGCCAGACAGTGCGCTGGGGCGGGACCGAAGCGAGCGCGGTGTGGCTGCCCGTGGTCAAGGATTGACCTGCAGCAGAATTGGCAACAGACTGTGCCCAGGTACTTGGCGTAGGGGGCAATTTCGATGCGATTTCGTCACGCGGCAGCAATCGCTGCAGCATTGGCTGCGCAGCTTACTTGGCCTGGTCAGGCTCAGGCGCAGTATTACGGCGCTTATTTTTCGACGCTGCAGTTGATCAACCAGCTTGGCAACATGCCCAGCGACGTAGCCTGCCAGAAAGGCACGCCGCCTGCCGCCAACGCTGTTGCGGCGACCAAGCAGGTAGCGATGACGCAGATTCGCGGATATTGGGACTCACTGAGCAGCGGAGGGTCTCCGCTCGGCTTCTTCCTGGTCGACAAGCACGCCCACTGGACTTTCGGCACCACCGTGCTCGACAAGAAGACGCTGGGTTCGATCAAGGATCCGTTCGTCGTTCAGGGCAGCGATCTGGTAACCGAACCGGCTGGATATGCGCTGGCCGGTGACGGCCTGACCGCGGTGGGGCAATGGCACGTGCGCGATGGCAACGGCCAGGTGGTCGGCACGTATCAGGCAACTTTCAACATGACCAAGCAGCAGCCGCGCATCTCGACCTTGCAACTGGTCGAACCGCAGCGCTGGATCGATCCGGTAGCGCAGTACTGCCACAAGCCAGGCGACGTCCTCGGCTACCGGATCAAGCTCGCCCGCGAAGGCGTGGCCTTTGGTGAACCGCGCCTCACCAATGCCCGGCAGGTTGAGGCAAATGCGCGGGCCAAGGCGGCCAAGGCCAGGTCCGCAGCCGAAGCTGCGCCGGGCAATGCGGGCAAGCAGGAGGCCGCGCGGGCGGCCGCTCACGATCTTGCTGCGGCGGGAAACACGAGCCGCGCATATCAATCGATGGTCGACAAGCAACGCGGCGATCTGGCCAAGGCGGAAGCCGATCAGCTGGCGCTCGAGCAGCAACGCGCGGCTGGCCAGGCTGCTCTTTCGGCAAGCCCCTAGCGCAACTGGACCATCACTTCCCGCAGGACAACGCTGCCATCAGCCATGCGCGCTGGCTGGGGCGGGAGGATTCGAACCTCCGAATGCCGGTACCAAAAACCGGTGCCTTACCACTTGGCGACGCCCCAACAGCGACGCGCGCTCATAGCAGAGGGCGCGGGCATGGCAACCGCGCCAAGTGTCAAATGGTACCGGGATTGAGCTTGTCGAAATCGCTCGCGTCGTGGCGCTCGGACAGGAAGGTGCCTTCCTCGCCCTGGCCGCGATTGACCACCAGCCCGCGCCGCGTGGCGGGGCGGCTGTTGAGCTCCATCACCCAGCGCCCGACATTGGTGTATTCATCGAGGGCAAGGAAGGTCTTGGCATCGTTATAAGCCAGCCCGCGATAAAGCGCGCCGAGCCACGGGAAAGTGGCGAAATCGGCAATGCTGAGCGTGTCTCCGGCGAGGTACTGGCTCTCTGCCAGCCGCTTGTCGGCCACGTCGAACAGCCGCTTGGTCTCCATCGAATAGCGGTCGATCGCGTATTCGATCTTGACCGGGGCATAGGCATAGAAGTGCCCGAACCCGCCGCCGATGAACGGTGCGCTGCCCATCTGCCACATCAGCCAGCTCAGGCATTCGGCCCGGCCCTTGGCATCGGTCGGGATGAACGCGCCGAACTTCTCGGCCAGATGCAGCAGCATCGCGCCGCTTTCGAACAGCCGGATCGGTTCCGGTCCCGACAGGTCGAGCAGCGCCGGGATCTTCGAATTGGGATTGATCGCGACGAAGTCTGACCCGAACTGGTCGCCCTCGCCAATGTTGATCAGCCACGCATCGTACTCAGCCCCGCCGTGTCCGGCAGCGAGCAGCTCCTCGAACATGATCGTGACTTTCATCCCGTTGGGCGTGCCCAGCGAATAGAGCTGGAACGGGTGCTTGCCGCGCGGCAACTTGCGCTCAGACTGCGCGCCGGAAGTTGGCCGGTTGATCGCGGCAAAGCGCCCGCCGTTCTCCTTGTTCCAGGTCCAGACGGCGGGGGGTGTGTATTCGGGATCGGTCATTGTTAATCCTCGACGATTCGGAAGAAGTTTACACGAAGTTTACACGTAGAACATGCGGCGGCAACGCCGGTGCTGGTTCAAGCATGACCGGTACGTTGCTTCGATGCGGAAAGATTGCGCCATGCGCCCAGCTTGGCAGGTTCGGTGGATGTAGGAAAGATGGGGGTCAGGGCGGCAAGGCGGAGGCAGAGCGAGTGGCGCGGATCGGGCAAGATACTCCCCCTCTGGGGGAGGTGCCGAGCGAAGCGAGGCGGAGGGAGCCTGTGCGCCGGGTTCCCCCTCCGGCCCACCTACGGCGGGGCACCTCCCCCAAAGGGGGGAGACTCTTCAGAAGCCTTCCCCTTCAAATCAAAGTCCCCTGCGACCCCTGCTGGTGGCTAGCCCGCGTCTCGACCCGCGATGTCTTTTCACCGGGCTGATAAGCGGCGGCAGCTTGGGCGGGGGACCGTGGATCAGTTCGGCGATGGTTACCACCTGCATGGCCGCACGGCTCGGCAAGGCGCTTGACTCATGACCGTTTGTGTCAGAGAGTTCTGTCATGACAGAAATTACAGGCGAGTCGCATCAGCTTCATCCCGCGGTGCAGGAATTCGTGCTGCGTTGGGGTGATCTTGGCGGGCAGTGGGGGGTCAACCGTTCGGTTGCCCAGATCCAGGCGCTGCTGCTGCTATCCGAACGCGCGCTGACTGCGGAAGAGATCGCCGACAAACTCGGGCTCGCCCGCTCGAACGTGTCGAACAGCGTCAAGGAATTGTTGAACTGGAAACTGATCCGCCGCGTTCCGGTACTCGGTGATCGCCGCGATTTTTACGAGGCCGAGCGCGACATGTGGCAGATGGCCTCCAAGGTCGCGCAAGGCCGCAAGGAGCGCGAGATCGATCCGATGCTCGCGGCGATCGACGCCGCCATGGCGCAAGTCGATGCGGGCGGGCCGCTTCCTCCCGAAGTGCGGCGGCAGTTGAGCGACATGCACGGCTTCATCCACACGGTCGAAGGCTGGTACCGCCAGATGATCGCGGTGCCTCCGGCACAGATCATGCGGCTGATCAAGCTGGGCGGGAAAGTCGTCGGGCTGCTGAAATTCGTCGGCGGCAGGGGCGACGCGGAAGGAAATTAGCGCAATGGGCAAGCTGGCACACGTGCGGCAAACGCCGCTTCGGCATGAACCAGACGATGCATTGGGCGATCTGCGGTTTTGCGCATTGCTCGGGTCGGAGCAATGGATGCGGTTGCCAGACCCCGTCCGCCAGCGCTTCTCCAAACGCTACTTGCAAGGCCAGTCGGTCAGCTATTCCGGCATGATCACCGAATGCCGTCTGAGCCGGGCCGGGTGGTTGCTCGCGCAGATGTGCCGTTTGATCGGCGCACCGCTTCCGCTTGATCGGGGTGGCGGCGCGGCCGCAGTAGTGACCGTTACCGAGCACGCGCCAAGCGGCGGACAGGTGTGGACGCGGGTTTATGCCCGGCGCGGCGGATTCCCGCAGGTGATCCACAGCGCGAAGATGTTCTCTGGTCCTACGGGTCTGGAGGAATACGTCGGGTTCGGCATCGGTATCGCGCTCAAGGTAGCCGGCAGCGCCGAAGGTATTTGCTTTGCCAGCGATCACTATTTCATCAAATTCGGCCTGGTTCGGTTGCGCCTGCCGCGCTGGCTTGAACCGGGCGCATTGCAAATCGATCATCTGGATCGGGGGAGTGGCAACTTCCTGTTCGTGCTCGATCTGCGCCATCCGCTTTTTGGCCAGATGATCCATCAGGTGGGACTTTTCGCCGACCAGCCCAGCGTGGAGCAGCAGTGACCCAGCCCGGACCCCCGGGACGAGGCCTGCGCGTGATCGTGCTAGGCGGTTACGGCGGGTTTGGAGCGCGGCTCGCGCGGCGGCTGACTGGAGATGGGTGGCAGGTGATTGTGGCGGGACGGAACCTGGCCAAGGCGCAGGCCTTTGCAGCCACGGTGCCGGGTGCCGAAGGTATCGCAGCCGACCGCAATGGCGATCTGGGACCGCTCTTTGATCAGGCCCGCCCCATGCTGTTGATCGATGCTGCTGGGCCATTCCAAGGTTCAAGCTATGCAGTGCCGCAGGCCTGCATCGCGGCGGGAGTTGCTTACCTTGATCTTGCCGATGGCCGCGAATTCGTCTGCGGGATCGGCGTGCTCGATGCTGCAGCTCGCGTCGCAGGAGTGCAAGTGATCAGCGGTGCATCGAGCGTTCCGGCGCTGTCGGGTGCAGTCGTGCGCGAACTGGCGGCGAAGTTCGATACCGTGGCGCAAATCGACCTTGCGATCAGCGCTTCGGATCGCGCGACGGCCGGGGCTTCGGTGGCGGCCTCGATCCTGAGCTATGCGGGCAAGCCACTGCCGCTGTGGGACGGGGTTGCTTGGCGCGAACTAATCGGCTGGCGCATGCTGCGACGCGAGCGGTTCCAGATCGGCTTGCGACCGCAGCTATCCCGGCTGGTCGCGCTGGTCGATGTGCCCGACCACGCGTTGCTGCCCCAGCGGGTCGCTGGCCGCCCAGCCGTAACCTTCCGTGCCGGGCCGGAGTTTGCATTTCAGTTGCTGGGTATCTGGCTCATGAGCTGGCTTGTTCAATGGGGCTGGCTGCGCTCGCTGGTGCCGCTCGCGCCGTTCCTCCACCGGCTCCAGCGCCTGACCGCGTGGCTGTGCAGCGACCGTTCCGCAATGGCGGTTGAACTGCGTGGGTCCCGCGATGGTGCGCCTAGCCGCGCCCGCTGGACCTTGATCGCCGAGCGCGGCGATGGTCCCGAAGTGCCGGTCCTCGCCGCACAGCTGCTTGCCCGAAAAATCGCGGCGGGCACGGTTCGAGCTGGTGCACGCGATGGAGGCGAAGAGCTGACGCTGGCCGAGTTTCGGCCCTTGTTCGCTGAGCTGGCGATTGCTGAAGCGGTGGTGGCTGCGTATCCGCTTCTGCCATAAGTTAGGGCCTGCCTTCGAACATTACCCCTCCGTCATCGCTCCGCGATGCCACCTCCCCATTGCTGCGCAACAGGGAGGATTTGAGGTGGCCTCTAAATCCTCCCTGTTGCGCAGCAATGGGGAGGTGGCTGGCCGCAGGCCAGACGGAGGGGTCTCTAGCCCAACCTTACCACCCAGCCATGCGGATCGGGCGCTTCGCCGCGTTGGATCGCCGTTAACCGCGCCTTGAGTTTGCCGGTGAGCTGGCCGGGGCCGCCGCTGCCGATGGTGAATTCGCCGTCGCGGTCGGCGACTGTGCCGACCGGGGTCACCACCGCAGCCGTGCCGCAGGCGAACACTTCGATCAGATTGCCCGAGGCGGCATCGCCGCGCCAGGCGTCGAGGCTGTAGCGATCTTCGCGCACGGTCAGGCCCTCATCACGGGCGAGCACGATCAGGCTGTCGCGGGTGACCCCGGGGAGGATTGTGCCGGTTAGCGGGGGCGTGGAGATGCTGCCGTCAGCGAACACGAAAAACAGGTTCATGCCGCCCAGTTCCTCGACCCATTTGTGCTCTGCGGCATCGAGGAACAGCACCTGGTCGTGGCCGCGCGCGAAAGCTTCCTTGGTCGGGACCAGACTGGCAGCGTAATTGCCGCCGCACTTGGCTGCGCCGGTGCCGCCGGGCGCGGCGCGGGTATAGTCCGAGACCCAGATCGACACGG
>JARXKR010000133.1 GCA_030271565.1 Pseudomonadota bacterium | reverse complement strand
TGGTCGCCCATCTGCACGCCGCCGATCAGCAGCGCCATCGAGAGCTTGTGATATTTGCCGTATTTCTCGAAATTCTCGGCCACCTGGGCGGCGAGCTCGCGGGTTGGTTCGAGGATCAGCGAGCGCGGCATGCGGGCGCGGGTGCGGCCATTGCCGAGGATGTCGATCATCGGCAGCACGAACGCGGCCGTCTTGCCGGTGCCGGTCTGGGCAATGCCGATCAGATCCTTGCCCATCAGCACCGACGGGATCGCCGCCTTCTGGATCGGCGTCGGCACGTCATAGCCGCTATCGCCGACGGCGCGGAGCAGTTCATTGGAAAGGCCGAGGTCGGCAAATGACATTCAGGGATCCGGAAGCAATCAGTGGGGTGGCCGCAATCATGCCCGGCCCGATCCGCCCGGCGCTAAACGTCAGCGGCCGAAAATGTCAAGGAAAGCTAGCGTTTGGGCTGCGGTTCGAGCAGCTTGAACTTGCCGATCGTGCAGCTGCCGCCGATGCGCGAATGGATGGCATCGCGCTTGATGCAGATAAAACCGTCCGCCGGCTGAAGATAAAAACCGCCGTAAAAGTCGAGCGCGGCGCAATCGTCGTCGAACTTGGCCCGAACCCGGCTGCGGTCGGCGAGCACGAAATCGACCTGCTCGGCGCTGAACTGCAGCGCCCTGCGGATCGAGGCGGCGGGGATGCATTTGGGGCCCTTCCGCTCGACCCATTCGATTTGCTGGAGCGGCGGCCGCGGGAGGACCGGGACGCGCCAGATGATGCCGTTCTGGACGACCAGCCGGGTCACCCCCTGGGGCAGCACTCCGGGCTGGCCGACGAGTACGCCGAGCAGCATCGGAAGCAGACCGATCACGGTCTCGAAGGTCATGAACGGCCGGTCATATCCGGCACGGGTTCGCAGGAGCGGCTTGAATGTTCAATGAACTGCTGCCGCCGGCCCGCCGCTGGCGAACGCTGCTGCTTGCCTAATCCGCCCAAGGCCAATAGAGGGGCGCCCTGACAATTCGGCCGGCCCGGGCGCGACCGGGCCGACAGTCCACCCCCAGGAGATCCCAAGGATGGCGAAGTCCGCCTCGAAATCGAATCTGCCGCTGTTCTACAATGCGGTCGAGCCGCTCAACGTCCGCGACCACGGGGACAAGAAAGTCCGCGAAGCGCTGCGCATGAACAATGTCGGCAAGACCCACGCGATTCCGCTTACGGTCGACGAATTCGGGCTTGCCCAGCGTCATTTCCCGATTGTCTTTTCGGTTGGCGACAATCCGGTTCCGATCGCGCTCATGGGCCTCAACGACGGCGTCAACGCCTTCCTGTTCGAGGACGGCCGCGCGCGCGAGCCCAACATTTATACGCCGGCCTATATTCGCCGCTATCCCTTCCTTCTCGCCAAGGTGAAGCCGGACAGCGATGATCTGTCATTATGCTTCGACCCGACATCTGACGCCATCGGCGACTTCGATGACGGCCGCCCGCTGTTCGTCGACGGCAAGCCGTCCGAAGCCGTCGAGACGATCCTCGAATTCTGCGAGCAGTTCGAAGCCGCCGGCCAGCGCACCGGCGCCTTCATGGAGGATCTCAAGGCGGCCGATCTGCTGATGGACGGCGAGGTGTCGATCCAGCCCGAGGGCTTTGCCCAGCCGTTCATCTATCGCGGCTTCCGCATGATCGATGAGGACAAGTTGCGCGGCCTGCGCGGCGACGAACTGCGCAAGATGAACCAGAATGGCATGCTGCCCCTGATTTACGCCCATTTGTTCTCGCTGAGCCAGATGCGCGACGTGTTCAGCCGCCAGCTGGCGCAGGGCACGGCGCCGGTGCAGGTGCCGCAGCCGGCCACCGCCGACGCCTGAGTCACTCGGCGGCGACGGCGAACCGCCGCTCGAGCAGCAGTTCGCCAAGCATTAGGACGAGCGCATCGATCAGCCGCGCGACATCGTCGAACCCGGGGCCGGGGGCAGCGCGCTCGGCATCGAGGTAGCAGGCGCGGTCGATTTCCAGCTGCAGCGCGTGAACCCCGGCGCGTGGCCGCCCGTGCCGCTCAATCACGTGCCCGCCGGCGAACGGGTCGTTGAGCCGGGCACCAAAGCCATTCGCCCGAGCCGCCGCCAGCGCCGCATCGCTGAGCCAGCGCCCGGCGCTTCGCCCGAACGCATCGCCGATGATCACCGGCGGGATACCGGGCGCGGGGCTGGGCATCGAATGGCAGTCGAGCAAAAGCGCGCAGCCAAAGCGGTCGACGGTCAGCGCAAGCAGCTCCTCGAGGCCGCGATGGAAGGGCCGGTGCGCCTGGTCGATCCGCTGCTCGAGCGCCGCCACGGTCAGCGGGTGCTTCCACAAATAGCCGTGGCGGGCGGTTCGCGCGGGGACGATTCCAAGCCCGCCGCGCGCCCGCGCGCTCAAGCGGCCGCGGGGGGCATCGCCGATCACCGCCGGATCGATCTCGTCCTCCCCCCGGTTGCAGTCGATCGCGGCGCGCGGCGCCCGCGCGACCACCGCGCCGAGGCCGCGGCCAAGCGCCCGCCAGGCGAGCCGGTCGACCAGCGGGTCCTCGAGGCTTGCAAGCGCCGGGCGGCCGCCGTGCGCGCTGGCGATCAGCTCGGGCGAATAGTCGCGGCCCGAATGCGGCACCGACAGGATGACGGGCAGGTCGCCGCGCGGGCGGTGGATCAGGGGCGGGGACAGCGGGGCCACGGTTAATTTCTGTCCCAGGCTAGGACGAACACGAAGGGCAGGCAACGCGAATAGCGGGCAAAGGGTTCTGGCCAAACCCAATTGTTCGGAGCATAAACGCGGTCATGGCGCGGATCCTTTTGGCTGAAGACGATACGTCGATGCGCGAATATCTGCAGCGCGCGCTGCAGCGCGTTGGCTATGAGGTCGAAGCGGTCGGGTGCGGCACCGAAGCCATGCCGCTGCTCGAAAAAGAGCGCTTCGACTTGCTGCTCACCGATATTGTCATGCCCGAGATGGACGGCATCGAACTGGCCCAGAAGGCGAGCGTGATCGACCCGGAAATCCGGGTCATGTTCATCACTGGCTTTGCCGCGGTCGCATTACAGGGCGGACGCACCGCGCCGGAAGCCAAGCTGCTGAGCAAGCCGTTCCACCTCAAGGATCTGGTGATGGAGGTCGACCGCATCTTCCAGACCGAGGACCAGCACGGGCGGCTCTAGCGCGCAGCCCGGCGGGCTTTGCGCCGTCGCGGCTTGCGCCGCCCAAATGTCGCCACTAAAGGCCTCTCACCGCTAACCGGCGCTTGCCGCCGGAGCGCCCGGGTGGGCGTGTAGCTCAGTGGTAGAGCACTGTGTTGACATCGCAGGGGTCGCAAGTTCAATCCTTGCCACGCCCACCATTTTTTCTGCTGACATCACAATAACTTAATTCTGTTCACTGTTAGAATGGCTCTTGGCCTGCGCGGTAAACCTGCGGTAAAAGGCGCCGGGAGCGAGTGCTTCAATGCGAAGCTGATCCGCTCGCGTGACCGGCCAAAACGCTTACCGCTGGCTGGCCCGGTGTGACACGCTGTCACTCATGGCGGTTTGCCACTTTTGTCATGGGTCGCTTCGTGGGGAATCTAATGTCCGCTTTGGGTGGAAAGCGGACATTAGCAGCCACCATTCTTCACGGCATCATAGGCGGGCAGAAAACCGCCATCGGAAGGCGAACCGACGATGCGGCGGGGTCGAAGCCGTTCATCCAGTCGAACCGCCCAATATGTTGGTGAAGGCGAACAGGCTGTAGTCCTGCGACACAATCCCGCTCGCTGACGAGCAGAAAACTAAGACTCGAATGTCCGCAATCGGCGCTGTTCCGGTCACGTAATGCGCCGCTGCCCACTTCCGCTAACGACCCTTGCGGACCTTTCCGCTGGGCGGACGCATGTGCAATATAAGCACAGAGGTAATTGACATGACAGCTCCGATAATGCCGCCGAATGGGATCTCGCAATTCTTGCTTGTCGGGCCGCTGCGCACCGGTTCATCGCTCCTGTCGCGCTGCATTGACGATCATCCTAACGCGATTTGTCTTTGCGAGACAGACATCAACCGGGCTCTGTTTGATCCCTTCGCCGTGGCCCAGCACTTCCTCAGCATGGAAAGGCACGGATTCGCTCCGTACCCTATTCTCCAGCTGCTGGACGGCCGCAGGCAGTGCTCAATTGCCGACTGGCGCGACTGGTACTCGGCGATCCTGCCGATGGCATCCGATCGCTATGGCAAGCCTGCGGTCCGCGCGCTCGGGGACAAGAGTCCGGACTTTTTCACTGCACCGGCGCTGGTTGAAGCCATCGCCTCGGCGGACCGGCTCATCTACACGGTGCGCCATCCGAAAGCGATCCTCCGGTCGATCTGGAGGCAGGATGACGCAACGGAACTGGAAAAGAAGGAACGCTGGGAGTTCCTGAAGAGCAACATTCGCTGCTGGAAGCCGCACTGGGACCGCCCCAACCTGCTCATTGTGCGCTACGAAGATTTGCTCGGCGACCCCGTGCACACAATGAGCCGCGTTTACGCGCATCTCGGCCTGCCGCCGTCCGAACGGTTTCTCGAGCCGTTCGCGCGCTCGGATCCTGAACGGTTCCTGTGGCCAACCGCGGTCGACTGGACCAGCGGCATCGGCCAGCGGCTCGACCCGGCGCGGGCAGACGTCCGCCCGGACGACCTAAGCTCGGAGCAGCTGGCCCAAGTGTTCGGCGATCCCGATATCCAAGGCTTCATGGATCGATTCGGCTACGAGTGAAATGCGGCCGCGCTCAACGCCATAGCGGACGCGGCCGCAGCGGCGCCTACCTATTGCAACACTTTCGTCTGAATAGACCCGCGTGCTGCGGTTCCTGACAAACGCCGCGATAGGCGCTGCAACGATGCATTACCCTTGCAACGAGATCATTTCGTAGTCGAAACTAACCCACTTCGGTCGCCCCATCGAGACAACGACCGAGTCCCACGTTGCAGGGGCCGATGTCGGCAATGGGTGGAAAGCGGACATTGGACTGAAACGATTCCTGCTCAGTCGGGGCTGATTCTAGGCGGGCTTCGTGCTGCACGCGCCCGATGGCAACAGTGCATTCATCTCATTCGCGAAGGCCGGCGAATATAGCTGTCGCACCCGGCACCAATATTCGGCAAAGCCTTTGCTCTGCCGAATGGTCGCGGCCCATGCATCGCGATGACGGTCGAATTCCTCTTCGTCATAGAGGCCCATCCGAAACTGGTAGTGGACGTCTTCCCAGTATCGAAGCAGCGCGTTGGACCGAACTTCGAACTGGAATTGTTCAACTGGCGTGAGCGGCATCCCATTTGACCCTCGATAGATCACGCTCGCCAATTGAGGGTTGTTCGCTGTGTCGGAAAGGATGGTCACGATGGTGGAGGCAAGCTCATGACGCGTTTGCGCACGCGTTATCCTTTGATTCTCGTAGAGTTGCAGGGCGACGATAATCAAGCCCGCAACGGTCACGACATTGGCCGCTAATGAGATCGAGCTACTGATTTTGAGGAACGAGCTCGCGCTAACGTCTTCTGACGATGAGCTTTTTGCAGGAGTCCGTACAAGCTTGTTCACGGTTGGAATTGACGCCTCAACGACGGGAACCGACAATAGGCCGGCTCTTCATTGAGGATCTGAGTAACAGGTGCCTTCCCTCGCACCAAACGGGAATACGACTAGCGTATGCATTGGGTCGAAAGCGGACACTAGCGGGGGTTAGGCATGATTTAGCTCAGCGGCGCGGCAGAGCTAACATCCGCCAGTGGATCTCTGTGTTGATCCAGTGGATCCGTCATGCGGTAAAACTGCGGTAAAACGACATCAAATCGGGCAGTTTGATCCGTTTGACGCCTCGCTTGACCGCGGTGGGAATGGCACTTTTCTAAGAAAAATCAGGCGTATACCTGCCTTGACATCGTAGGAGTCGCAAGTTCAATTCTTGCCACGACCACCATTTTCCCCTGTTATCTGTGCTTGCTAGAGCGCCGGCCTGGCGGGGAAGCGATGCTTGCCCGGCGCCCGAGCCGCCAACCAAGGGGTGATGCTAATGCGTAAATTCTGGTTCATAGCCCTGGCCTGTACCGCTCTGTGGGCCGTCCCGCAGACCGCGGCCGTCGCCGTTCCGCAAGCCGAGATGCCGAGATTCTGGTCTACTCCGACCATCGCCGGCTACGGCAAGATCCATATTCCGGCCAACGGCATTCACC
>JARXKR010000132.1 GCA_030271565.1 Pseudomonadota bacterium | reverse complement strand
AACCGCTCCATCCGGAACGCGGCGCTGAGGTATTCGTCGGCGGCGGCTTTGAGCTTTGGTTCCTTGGCAAAGGCGTCGGCGGGCAAGGGGGCAATCCCCAGTGCTTCCATCAGGCACCACAAGGCAAACCGGCGCCCCGGCTCGCGCTCGACCCCGAAGCCGATCTTGAGCTGGCCGATGGCGCGGTCGTATTCGTCCTCGCTCAGCTGCGAGGGATCATCGGTGCCGAAGAAATGCTGGAGCAGTGTGTCGAGTTCCATTGCTCAGCCCAGCCAGCCAAGCATTTGCACCGCATAAAGCACCGCCCCGCCAGCCAAGCCCGCCGCGACGTAGCCGGGCCACTTGCGGCCACCACTGCGCCGGTCCCATACCAGCGGCACGTCGGGCAGCGGCGGGGCCTCGGGCGCGCCGCCCTTGGCCGGGAAGCTGTCTTCGAGCCGGCGAACCAGTTCGGGAATGCGCATGATCGTCTGCGCATCCTCGCGCAGCCGTTCGGCAATCGCGGCTTCGGGTCCAAGCTCGTCGCGGATCCAGCCTTTGACGAACGGCCCGGAGGTGTCCCACATGTTGATCGCCGGATCGAGCTGGGTCGCGAGGCCTTCGACCATCACCATGGTCTTTTGCAGCAGCAGCAGGTGCGGCTGGGTTTGCATGTCAAAATCGCGAGTGATCGCGAACAGCCCGTCGAGCATCTGCCCGACTGACAGCTCGCTGACCGGCTTGCCGCGCATCGGTTCGCCCACCGCGCGCAGCGCGGTCGCGAACTCGTCGACCGAATGGTACGAGGGGACGTATTGCGCCTCGAAGTGGATCTCGGCGACGCGGCGGTAATTGCCGGTAGTCAGGCCGTATAGAATCTCGGCGAGCCAGACCCGCGCGCGTCGGTCGATCCGGCCCATGATCCCGAAGTCGATCGCCGCGATGGTTCCGTCGGCTTCGACGAACAGGTTGCCCTGATGCATGTCGGCATGGAAAAATCCGGCGCTGATCGCTTGCGTCAGGAACGCCAGCACCAGCCGCTTGGCCAGCGCCGGTCGGTCTATCCCGGCGGCATCCAGTGCGGCCATGTCGCTGATTTTGGTGCCGTCGATCCAGTCGATAGTCATGACCCGGCCGTTGGTGCGGTCCCAGTCGATTCCCGGAACGCGGTAGCCCTCGAACCCGGCCATCGCCTCGGCCAGTTCGGAGGAGGAGGCAGCTTCGCGCCGCAGGTCCAATTCGCGCGCGGTCCAGCGTTTGAAATTGGCGATCACCAGCCGCGGACGCAGCCGCGATGCCTCACCGCCGAGCGCTTCGAGGTGGGCGGCTGCCCATTCGTACGTGTCGATATCGCGCGCCAGCTTTTCGCGAATACCCGGGCGCATGACCTTGACCGCAACAACGCGGCCCTCGAGCGTCACGGCCTTGTGGACCTGCGCGATCGAGGCCGAACCCACTGGCACTTCGTCGATGTGCTCGTAAAGCGCTTCGAGCGGCTTGGCGAAGCTCGCTTCGATCTCGCGCTTGATCAGCGCGAAGGCCACCGGCGGCAGATCGTCCTGCAGCGAGAGCAGGTTGCGCGCCGCATCCTCGCCCACCAGGTCGGGCCGGGTCGCCAGTGCCTGGCCCAGCTTGATCGCTGCCGGCCCGATTGCGGCGAAGGCGCCAGCGTAATCCGGCTCACGCGGCTGGACGGCGCCGAACCGGGCGATCCGGCACAGGCGGCGGACCTGCGGCGGGGTGTTGATATCCCGCTCGATCCCTCGCAACGCGCCGTGCCGGGCCAGGATCCGGCCCCAGCGCAGCAGTCTGAAAACATGAGTGCTCGGACGGGTCAGATCTTCCACCCCGAATGGATCGCGACCACCCCGCCCAGGATCGGCTCGACCTTGGTCCGGGTGAACCCGGCATCGCGGATCATATGTTCGAATTCAGGCATGGCCGGGAAGCGGCGGATCGATTCGATCAGGTAGCGATAGCTTTCGCCGTCGCCCGCAATGGCTTCGCCAATCCGCGGCACCAGCTTGTGTGAATACAAATCGTAGGCTTCCTTGAAGCCGGGCCACTGGGTGGTCGAGAATTCGAGGCAGAAGAACCGCCCGCCGTGTTTGAGCACGCGGTGCGCCTCGGCCAGCGCGGCATCGATTCGGGTCACGTTGCGGATCCCGAAGGCGATGGTGTAGGCATCGAAAAAGCGGTCGGGGAAGCTCAGTTCCTCGGCGTTCTGGCGCGACCAGACCAGCTCGTCGAAGCCGCGTTCAATCGCCCGCTCGATCCCGACGTCGAGCATGTCCTGGTTGATGTCCGAAACGGTGACCGCCGCGCCTTCCTTGGCCATGCGGAAGGCAATGTCGCCGGTGCCGCCGGCCATGTCGAGGATGGACTCGCCCGGGCGCGGTTTGACGCGCCGCACGAACTTGTCCTTCCACAGCCGGTGCATCCCCACCGACATGGCGTCGTTCATCACGTCGTACTTCTTCGCCACCGAGGAAAAGACCGCGCCGACGCGTTCGGTCTTTTCCTCGGGCGAGACTTCTTCGTAGCCGAAGGAAACCTGCTCGTTCATGCGCCGCGCCTTAGCGATATGCGCAGCGCACTGCCACAAAAAGCGTGTGCAGTTTTGGTCAGCTTGCAGGCGGCGCGAACATGTGCGGGGCGAGGTGCGCGAGAAAGTCCTGCTTGCCGAGATCAACACCTTGCGCGCGCAGAATCGCATAGACCATGCTGGCGTGGAAGTAGAAGTTGGGCTGTACGAAGCCGGTGAGGTAAGTCTGCCCGTCGAACTTCACGCCGCCGCCGTTGGGGAAGGTCATCACGACTTCGCGGGGTCCGCCGGCATCGTAGGCCGCCGCATCGACCGATTGCAGATAGGCGATCGTCTTGTCGCAGCGCTGCTTGAGTTCGGCAAAGCTGGCTTCGGTATCGGGCATGGCCGGGCCGTCGGTGCCGGTCAGCCGCGCCGCAGCACCCTTGGCCGTGTCCGAAGCGATCTGAACCTGGCGGGCCAGCGCGAACATGTCGGGCGCCAGTTTGGCCTCGATCAGCACCGCCTCGTCTTTTTGTCCGGCGGCCTTGTCGAGCCAGTTCTTGATGTTGCTCAGCATGGCGATGAAGCCGGGGACCGAGGACTGATACAGTGAATAAGACATGGCGAAACTCTCCCGATGATCTTGTATGAGCTGCCTCGTAGCAGGCGAAATTTGCGTTGCAAACTGAAACTGGACATAGCTCACTGCCATGCCTGAATTGCCCGAAGTCGAAACCACCGTGCGCGGTCTGGCGCGCTTTCTCGATGGCGCTCGGCTCGCCCGGGTGACCTTGCACCGCGCCGATCTGCGCCGACCGTTTCCTGCCGGGTTGGTCCAGAACCTGACCGGGGCGACGGTCACCGGGCTGGGACGGCGCGCCAAGTACGGATTGATCCACACGAATCGCGGCCAGACCATGGTGTTCCATCTCGGCATGTCGGGGCGGTGGCGGATCGAGCCCGAGGAAATCGGCAAGCACGATCACCTGGTGATCGAGACCGGCAGCGGCCACTGCCTGTCGCTGTGCGATCCGCGCCGGTTCGGCTCGGTCGACCTGGTCGATACCGCCGGGCTGGACTTCTGGCCGACCTTTGCCGCGCTTGGGCCCGAGCCATTGGGGGGTGACTTCACGCCTGCGCACCTCAAGACTGCGCTGGCGAGACGCGCCGCAGCGATCAAGCTGATGCTGCTCGACCAGCGGCTTGTCGCCGGGCTGGGCAATATCTATGTGTGCGAGGCGCTGTTCCGCGCTGGCATCGATCCGCGCAGGGCGGCGGGCAAGGTCACCCGGCCCGCGCTGGGCCGGCTGGTTCCGGCGATCAAGGCAGTGCTGGCCGAGGCGATCGAGGCGGGCGGCTCAAGCCTGCGCGATTTTGCCCAGCCCGACGGCCAGCTCGGCTATTTCTCGAAACGCTTCGATGTCTACGACCGCGCGGGCCAACCGTGCACCCGGTGCGCGGCACCGATCAAGCGGATCGTCCAGGGCGGGCGCAGCACTTGGTATTGTCCGAAGTGCCAGAAATGAGCCGTAGCGCTTGACGATTCGGAGGCTCGCAGTTAAGGGCCGCGCTTCCTGCGGGTCCGACTCCGGTTGGCACCCCGCGATTGCACGAGATATTCAAGGACGAAAATGGCCAATACGCCGCAAGCCAAAAAGCGCATCCGCCGCAACGACCGTCGCGCCGAGATCAACGGCAACCGCCTCGGTCGCATCCGGACTTTCGTCAAGAAGGTCGAAGCGGCGCTCGACGGCGGTGACAAGACCGCCGCCGCTGAAGCGCTCAAGGCGGCACAGCCCGAACTGGCGCGCGGCGTCGCGCGCGGCGTGCTTCACAAGAACACCGCAGCGCGCAAGTTCTCGCGGCTGACCAAGCGAGTCGCAGCGCTGGGTTAATTGGCGCGACCGATTCGCCCCTACGGGATGGTGATCGGCGGCACGTAAGCAGAACGAAAATGGTTAAGGGCCGGGGCGATTGCCACCGGCCTTTTTCTTTGCGCAACTGCAGCACGAGCTGCTTACACCCTAAGGCTATGTATTCCCGCGATTCGCATTTCTACGGATCTGCTACTCCAAGAAAAATACAATAGAAACAGGTTGTTAACGCAAAGACATAGGCTTTTAGGGCCTCGCTTGGAGTCAAGGGCCTTTATTTCAGTTTTTTTACAGCAAGTGCCTTGCGTGCATCACACAACCGTTCATAAATCCATCCACGGTCTTGAAAGCGCCAATCGCCTTCCGGGCCTCACAAAAAATGCTGCTAAAGCAGGCCGGAGATTCGGGCATCCGGCGTTCGGAGAGGCGCGCATCGCGTCTCTGGTGTTGAATGGTGGATTCGGGGGCGAATCGAGTGATGGTAATGGCAACTGGCGGAGCGCAATTACAGCCTGCCGCCAATGGTAAATCGGAAGAGGATCGCTTGCGCGACGAGCACGAAGCGATGGATCTTGCTGCCGACTGGTCCGATATCAGTCAGGGGCTGCGCAAGGACCTTGGCCAGCAGCTGCACAGCCAGTGGATCAAGCCAGTCCAGCTGGGCGGCTTCTGCAAAGAAACCGGCACGCTCGACCTGCACCTTCCGACCGAATTCTCGGCCAACTGGGTCGCCGACCGGTTTTCCGACCGGTTGTCGCTCGCGTGGAAGATCGCCCGTCCCGATATCCGCAATGTCCGTATCTCGGTCCAGCCCGGGCGCCGTGCGCCGCAGGGGCTGCGCTTCGGGCAGAGCGACAGCGGCCGGCGCGGCAATGGCGAAGCGGCATCACAGCCCGGCGATGCATTGGGGATGAGCGCGGCCGAGCTTGGCGGGCTGGGCCCCAATGGCCTTGGCATGGCCTCGATCGGGCTCGATCCCTCGCTGACTTTCGCAACCTTCGTCTCGGGTTCGGCCAATGTTCTCGCCAGCAATGCCGCGCAGCGCATGGCCGCGACCGAAACCCCGCAGTTCGCCCCGCTTTACCTCAAGGCCGCCACCGGCCAGGGCAAGACCCACCTGCTCCACGCGATCGGCCACGCCTATCTGCTGGCGCATCCGCGGGCGCGGATTTTCTACTGCTCGGCCGAGCGCTTCATGGTCGAATTCGTTCAGGCGTTGCGCCAAAACCAGACGATCGAGTTCAAGACCCGGCTGCGCGGCTTCGACCTGCTGCTGGTCGACGATATCCAGTTCATCATCGGCAAGGCTTCGGCGCAGGAAGAACTGCTTTACACGATCGACGCGCTGCTGGCTGAGGGCAAGCGGCTGGTGTTCGCCGCCGACCGCGCCCCGCAAGCGCTCGACGGGGTCGAACAGCGCCTCTTGTCGCGGCTGTCGATGGGGCTGGTCGCCGATATCCAGCCCGCCGATATCGAACTGCGCCGGACAATCCTCGAGCACCGCTTGCAGCGCTTTTCGCCGACCCATGTGCCCTCGGACGTGGTCGAATTCCTCGCCCGGACGATCAACCGCAACGTGCGCGAGCTGGTCGGCGGGCTCAACAAGCTGATCGCCTATGCCCAGCTCACCGGCCAAGCAGTTTCGCTTCAGCTGGCCGAAGAGCAGCTCACCGATATCCTCTCGGCCAACCGCCGCCGGATCACCATCGACGAGATCCAGCGCACGGTCTGCCAGTTCTACCGGGTCGACCGGACCGAGATGTCATCGAAACGGCGCGCCCGTGCGGTGGTGCGCCCGCGTCAGGTCGCGATGTACCTTGCCAAAGTGCTGACCCCGCGGAGTTATCCCGAGATTGGCCGCAAGTTCGGCGGGCGCGATCACTCGACCGTGATCCACGCGGTGCGGCTGATCGAAGACCTGCGCACCCGCGATGC